>NZ_JBFRJQ010000008.1:0-78333 GCF_041468985.1 Shewanella sp. 10N.286.52.A9
GCCTAATTTCTCTTTTAAGAGAGTCGAGAAAGCCCTGACTTAATAGTCAGGGCTTTTTTCGTACATAGAATTTGGTACAGCGAAAGATTGTGTGGACAATGTGCCCATGTAAAAGTAGGTCATCGCCAAGCGCCTAATTTCTCTTTTAAGAGAGCAGATAGCCCGTTACTCACGTAACGGGCTTTTTTGTGTCTGTTTGTTAAGTGAGTTGAATGTAGCGATATACAGTGTGGGCGATATGCCTATGCACAAATAGACCATCGTTAAGTGCATAAGTTTTCTTAATAATAAGTGACATAAACATGATTTTTAACGCTATTTGCTTTTTAGTAAGATGAATTAAAATCTTGTGCTTAAGGTATGATCATGAATGTTTGGGATAATTTCATTACATTCATTATAAGATTGGGTCGCTTTATTATTTATAACACGTTCGTTTAGGTATTTTTTACTGATACCTCCGCACCACAAAAGCGTAAATAGATAGGTAGTTGTAAGTTTTGTGCTGCACTTTTGTTGCGCGTGTTTTATTTTGTTTGGGCACAATAATGATCTGGTTAGCATATACTGAATTAGGTTATTCAAATTTTGAATTTGGGGTTATATACTTTGCGAATTGATGACTACCACTTGGTAGGGATTAGCTAATATAATGCATAAATTAACAGAAGCTGCAGTGAACCGCTGGCAGCAAACTATCGATCTAGCAGCCAAAGCATTACATTCATCTGTATATGTCGTTTCTGTTGATGAGCAAAGCCTATTGATCACATCTGAACATCAGATTGAATTACCTTGTGATTCAGTTTCTGAGTTTACCCATTTAGTCGTTAAAGAAAGCAAAAGTCTTATCAAAGATTTTAATACTTCAACGTCACTGCTTAACGTAAACCATTCCGATTTTTGTCACCAAGACAAACGTTATAAGCTCTATAGTCTTCCTGTATATTTTGGTAATGACAGAGAAGGGCAAGTCATTTCATTTATTTGCTCAGTGTGTGAGTTAACCCATGATTCACAACAAGTTGATGCGACTTTGCTTATGGCTGCCCAAAGTTTGTCGTTTCAATGTGAATTTGATGAAAATGTCCATTTAAACGGGATTAATTTACAGAATTTTATTAACGCTTTTGAAGAACATATCTGGATTAAGGACCTCTCTGGTCAATATGTTGTTTGTAATCAAAGTGTGGATATAGCTTGGAATAAATCACATTCTGAAATTATTGGCCAATATGATCACGATTTATTTGATTCTGATACGGCTGACTCCTTTGTTCAAGGTGATAGGCAAGCTGAAATAGAAGGAAAGCCTGTTGTTGTCGGAGAATGCGAACGGGTTGATGAAAATAACAAGCGACATTGGTTAGAAACCACAAAAGCGCCGCTCTATGACAGCCAAGATAAGCTGGTCGGTATTATTGGTATTACACGTAACATTGCTCGACATAAAGAAACCCAAACGCAACTGTTATTAGCTGAAAGTGTATTTGAAAACACTGTTGAAGGCGTCTTAGTCACAGATCGCGACGGCAATATCACTGAGGTGAATGCAGCATTCAGTAAAATAACTGGCTATGAGCGTAGTGAAGCATTGGGTCAAAATCCAAGAATTTTAAACTCTGGCAAACACGATTCACTATTCTTTTCAAAAATGTGGAATACCTTACTTGTAAAAGGTAAGTGGCATGGTGAAATTTGGAACCGACGTAAGTCAGGCGAAATCTTCCCACAGTCAGTCACCATTAATGCGATTTACAGCCAAGAAGATAAAATTAATTACTTTGTCGCAGTCTTTGCTGACATTTCGACTCAAAAGCGTAATGAAGAAAAACTCGCTAATCTTTCTTATTACGATACTTTGACGCAATTGCCTAACCGGTTATTGTTTAGGTCAATTCTACAAAAGCGGGTTGAAAAAGCATTACATCAGCAAACACAATTAGCAGTCGTATTTTTTGATATTGATTTCTTTAAACATATCAATGACAGCTTAGGGCATGACGTTGGGGATAAATTATTAATCGAAGTAGGCGAAAGGTTATCTCAACTTAGTGGTGAGCATTGTATTGTGGCTCGACTTAGTAGTGATGAGTTTGTGCTTCTACTGACTGATATTCATCAACATGAATTGATTTTACGTAAGATTAATAAATTAAAATCTATGATCGAACAACCTTTTAAGTTCGATGATAGGCCGCTTATAAGAGTTACGCTAAGTATGGGCGTGTCAGTATTCCCAAATGACACATTAAACTTTGAACAGCTATTACAAAATACAGATACAGCTTTACACATTGCTAAACAAAATGGACGTAACAATGTCACTTTTTATGATTCAACTATGACGCTCAATTCTGTTGAACATTTAAAAATTCAAAGTGCGCTGCACGAAGCTATTCAAGAGAATCAATTTCATCTTGTTTATCAGCCCAAACTATCTCTGCTTGATAGTAAACTTGTCGGTTTAGAGACATTGATCCGTTGGCAACACCCAGAACATGGTGTCATTTCACCTGCTGAGTTTATCCCGATTGCTGAGAAAACTGGATTAATTCATCAAATCGGTTTAATGGTATTAACGATGGCTTGTAAGCAAGGTAAAACCTGGCTTGAAGCAGGTTATCAATTTGGTCATTTAGCGGTAAATGTAGCGAGTTTGCAGTTTCAACGTTCAAGTTTTATTGACGATGTTGAAAAGGTGCTTGCTGACACAGGCTTTCCTGCTAATCGACTTGAACTAGAAATCACAGAAAGTTGTATGATGTATGAGCCTGAGAAAGTCATTAACGATCTAAAGCGATTAGGAAATATGGGTATTCAGTTATCTGTTGATGACTTTGGAACCGGATATTCATCATTAAGTTATTTAAAAAAATTGCCGATCAATGTACTAAAGATTGATCAATCGTTTGTCGCGGATATTCCTGATGACAGTAACAATACTGCGATTGCTAAAGCGATAGTTGCGATGGGGCATGCATTAAAACTGACCGTTATCGCTGAAGGTGTGGAAACGAAAGAACAAGCTGCTTTCTTGTTAGAAAATGGATGCGACCAAGCACAAGGTTACTTTTTCAGTAAGCCACAATTACCAGCAACCCTGACCCCAATACTGCCCCAAATGTAATAGTGTCTTGCATCGGTGTCATCTTCGCATTATTAGCCACTAATACCATGCTGTCATTCTATTATTCTGAACGCTTTTTAGTCAGTTAGGCATGAATAAATCTGAGTCTAGCTGACTAATCTGCCTTAAAATATCAACAAAAACCGTGGCCAAGTCTTGATATGATAAGTTACTTACATGTGGCTTTAATCCTTCTATAGACATTCTAAGACCACTTTGTTGAGCAATATTTAGTAAAGTAAGCTTTTCTGAGATTGATGTTTGCTCAACCTCAGAAAGCGAGTTAACCGCAGCATGAATATGATCATCTGTTATATCTAGTATGTGTAATTGATGCGTTAGCCGCCTATGGTTATCAGTCTTATTCCATTGGTTGACTTTAACATTCCTGCCAGATAAACATACTTCAAATTGCATGTTAACCTCTATTTCCTTTAGAGCGGCCGCGTTGTGGATGATTATCAGGCACTGCAACCAATTCATCATCCATTAGCTGGCACGTTGCTTCCACTTCATCTCCATCTGGGGTTGTAATGGTGACGACATCGGCTTCATTTTTTCCCTCACAGATGTCATACGCTTCTTGTGGCGGTTTACGCATTTGACGTTCAGCAGCTTCAGTCATCAAGCCGGATGAGAAGCACAAAACCAGACTCAATACGGTAAAGCTTTTAAGTGTTTTAATCATTTGAGTTCCTTATTGCCTTAAATTGATAAACACAGTAACAATCAAGTATGTAGAAAATGTGCAGATTTTATGGAGTTTTAAAGGTTTGGTAGTGGGATTTGTGTAAGCTATATATACTGTTGAACTGTTTCCTAATTTATCCGTTAATTTATCAAGTTATGTGCTTGATTCAAAATGTAGATGCAATCATTTAGGGTAATTTTATAGAGCTTGTTGGGTTTGGTTTCATGAAGATATCTCAAAAACTTTTTTTAGCATTCATTGGGCTGACCAGTATTGTTCTTATCGCAACCTTATCACTTGCGAGGTGGAGTTTTGATCAAGGCTTTGTTAATTACATTCATTCCTTAGAAGAAGAACGATTACATACATTATCCAATTCTTTTTCTTCTTTATATGGTCAATCAGGCCAAAGTTGGGATAACGTCTCTGTACAACAATTAAATACCTTGTTAAGAGTGTTTTCTGCAGACCCATTAAAGTTAGTTACCAATGGTGACAGGAAATTACCTCCTAGACCTCTTTTTGTTGATGCTATCAAAGGCGTTGATTCGGGTCCTGAAGAAAGAGTAAGGCGTGGGCCACCACCGCATTTACGAGATGCTAGAAAAGCAGGGCCGCCCAGAAGACTAGGCCCACCAACATCAATATATAATCCAGCGGGTGAGCGTTTAGCTGGTGATGCATTTGACGATATTGATGGCAGCATCAGCATGCCTGTTTTATATAACGATGAGGTCGTTGCCACGTTATACAGTAACCCTATTTTTGAAGTAAATAGTATTTCGGCTAAGGCGTTTGCGAAGCAACAAATATGGACCAGCATTTGGATAGGTCTACTTTGTTTATCGTTAGCCATTATTATTTCATGGCTATTGGCACGGGTGTTACTTATGCCTGTAAGAGAAGTTGTAAAAGGGATATCTCATTTATCTAAGGGTAATTACTCAGAACGATTTAATTTAGACCGTCAAGACGAACTGGGGCTGCTAATGAATGATATTGATCACCTTGCTGTGACTTTAGAAAATACACGCAGTGCCAAAAATCGTTGGTTTGCCGATATCTCACATGAACTGCGAACGCCATTGAGCATTCTTTGTGGTGAAATCGACGCTATAAAAGCTGGCATCCGGCCTTTTAATCAACAGCAACTGACTTCACTAGAGCAGGAAGTGATGCGAATTAAGCATTTGGTTGACGACTTATATCAGCTTTCTTTATCTGATGTTGGTGGCTTAAAGTATCAGTTTGAGTCTCTTAATATTACCCAATGTATTAATGAAACATTACTATCACTAGAAGATAAGATCAGTGAAAAAGACATCGCAGTGAGTTTTACCGCTGATGAGCCCATTTTTATCACTGGTGATGCGATGAGGCTTCGGCAATTGTTAGCCAATGTGATTTTAAACTCAGTTGCCTACACTGATAGCCCTGGGCGCCTATCTATAGACCTCATCACTGAGAAAGAACGTCTATTGATTGTATTTAATGACACAAAACCGTCTGTCGATGTATCAGAGTGCGAACTTTTATTTGACCCTCTACATCGGCAAGATAGCTCACGAGTTAGGCGAAATAATGGTGCAGGTCTAGGTTTAACGATTAGCAGAAATATTGTTGAGGCTCATGAAGGGCTGATTAGCGCAAGACCATCTAATTTAGGTGGCCTATGTATTGAAATTGTTTTACCTTTGCAAAAAGAGTCATAAAAAATAATGAGTACAGATTACCCTAATATGAAAGTGTTAATTGTTGAAGATGAACAAAAAATTGCGCAAGTACTCGTTGATTTCCTTGAGTTAGAAGGCTTCGAGACTCAGGTGTTAAATGATGGGCTTCACGCTGTCGAAACCATTAAAAATGGCAATATTGATTTTGTTATTTTAGATCTCATGTTGCCTCATAAAGATGGTTTAACGATCTGCAAAGAAGTACGCCAATTCTCATCTATTCCTTTATTAATGCTCACGGCAAGAGTAGATGAGATTGATCGCCTTATCGGATTAGAGGTTGGCGCTGACGATTATGTATGTAAGCCGTTTTCAGCCAGAGAAGTCGTTGCCAGAGTCAAAACTATTTTACGTCGGATAGATGTTGAACCTAAAATTAGTGAAGATGAAATTGCTTATAAACATATTTTAATCAATATCCAGCGCTTTAAGTGTTTTGTTTCGAGTGTCGAAGTGGAGTTAACCCCTGTCGAGTTTCGACTACTGCAAACCATGTTAAAACGTCCTGGGGTAGTTCATAGCCGTGATAGTTTAATGCAAGTTTGTTATGTCGATGACCGCGTAGTGAGTTCTCGTACCATTGATAGCCACATTAAAAACCTAAGAGCCAAACTAACAATGCACCAAACTCAAATTGACTTACTTCACTCAATTTATGGTGTGGGTTACAAAATAGAATAAGCCCCTTTGAAAACAATTTCATATTCTCAGCTTGTTTACTCGCTCCTAGCGCTTGTTTTGTTTAGAATAGCCAACAATATTTATTATTCCCTTTAGCCATTGCTATATTGGGATACGTTGACTGAGGCGGACTGTTTTTCTGCCTAGGAGCTTTAATGCAATTGTTTGTAAAAGATTTAACCGTTATTGATTTCTCTTATTTGTGTCCAATTCGCGGCATGGTGGGAGAAAGCTGGATTGTCGATGTATTGCTTGATGGCGGTCTGGATGAGCAGAATATGGTTTTGGACTTTTCAAAAGTTAAAAAAACCATTAAAAATACCATCGATGATGTCGCAGACCACCGCCTATTAATTCCTACAGCATGCAGTGAAGTGAGATGGCAGCAAAAGGGTGACAGAGTTTGGATGGATTTTTCAAGCCAACAAGGTGACATTCATCTCGCGTGTCCGTCACAAGCATTTGCACTTGTGCCTACCGAAGTGATTGACTTTGAAAGTGTTAATTCATTCTTAATCAAAGCGCTACGTGAAGCTTTACCTGATAATGTTGAAGGTATTAGCTTAACGCTTCGTAATGAAGTGTTAGATACGCCTTACTACCATTACAGTCACGGACTTAGAAAGCACGACGGCAATTGCCAGCGTATCGCCCACGGACATCGTAGTCCAATTACTGTATTTGAAAACGGTATTGCAGCACCTAAATGGGATCAATATTGGGCCGATAGATGGCAAGATATATATTTAGGAAGTGAAGAAGATATTGTTGATCTCAGCACTCTGTCTTTATCAAAGCAAGCTAAAGTGAATGATGCAACTCATTACGGCTTTCACTATCAAGCCCCCCAAGGTGACTTTCAGCTTGCTATGCCTAAATCTAGCTGTGACATCATTCCCCATGACACCACAGTGGAGTTATTGGCACAATTTTTAGCAGAGTCTATGTCAAAACAGTCACCTGAGTCAGAATTTAAAGTGATTGCCTTTGAAGGTATTGGCAAAGGTGCTATTGCTGTTAAGTAGCTTGTTTTACAAAGCTTAATAGAGTCAAGATGCTCTATTAAGCTTTATACATTTTTCAAATCAACATCCCCTGATTAGTTCTTTTTAGCCTTACAAGAATCCTTTTATTCTCTTTTTAATCTATCTTTTATCTAAAAAGAGTGCTGTCTTGAATGGGTTAACTTTCGCTCATGATTAACAGTTTGAATCTATTAGTTTAAAACCATACTATTGTATAAATTGGCTGAGAAGATGCCTATTCGTTAATTCTTTAACGACCTGAATCTAAATAGAATACATATACATTAGGAATGCATCGTACATGTCTGACAATAAATGTAAAAAGTTTTGTGTGCTTTCACTGCTGAGTGCTAGTTTTATCGCTTTTACCGCTCATGCTCAAATCCAGCTTCAGGGACAATTTGAACAAGGTGCACTGATCCGAGGCGCTGTTCCTGAAGGTAGTGTTGTAAAACTTAATGGCGAAGCGATTCAAGTGACGCCTCAAGGCAAGTTTGCGTTTGGATTTGAACGAGATGCCGCTAAAGAGCAAATGCTCGAAGTGGTATATCCGGACGGATTAACTGAATTAAAACCAATGACGGTCAAAGCAAAAGAATACAAAATTGATCGCGTCACTGGCATCAGTAAAAAAATAATGAAGCCGAACCCAGCTGCACAAGAACGCGCTGCTAAAGATGCGAAACTAACTCGCACGGCAAGAAATACATTTAGTGAACAAACTGCGTTCATGCAGGATTTTATCTGGCCTGTTACAGGGCGTATATCAGGGGTTTATGGAAGCCAGCGTGTATACAACGGTAAACCAGGCAATCCGCATTATGGTGTGGATGTGGCAAGACCAACAGGAACCGTTGTTGTTTCACCTGCCGATGGCGTGATTACTCTAGCTGAACCTGACATGTTTTATTCAGGCGGCACGCTTATTATTGATCATGGTTATGGTATTAATTCTACATTTCTGCATTTAAGTAAGTTGTATGCCAAAGTCGGTGATGTAGTGAAACAAGGGCAAAATTTAGCTGAGATTGGTGCAACAGGACGCGCTACTGGCCCACACCTTGATTGGCGCATAAATTGGTATCAAATGCGTTTAGATCCTGTCACCGTCGTGCCACCAATGTCAGAAATATTAGCTGCTGAGAAAGCTATAAAAGAATAATATTACCGATACAGATATTGATATAAATAGTAAGTTAAGCAGCTGCTAAGTGTAGCTATTTATCACAGGGCGATGTAAGGAGATTATTATGAATAAATTATTGCTCGCCCTAATAATACCGATTTATTTGTTATCTGGTGTCAGCTTAGCATCTGAAAAAGCGAAAATGAGTGTAACTTATTTGCCTGCAAGTAAAGCTGATTTACGTTATCAAGGTATAATAAAAAGAAGTGAAATTAATCAGTTAGTACAAGCATTGGCTGAAACCTACTTCACTTTTAACAATCCTCTGCAGATTGAGTATGGGAGCCAAGATGGCCCTTTATATGACCCCAACTCTCACACCATTCACATCCCGTACTCATTTATCGTCGATTCAATAGACTATTTTAGTCAAAATGCTTATATGGCCGAGCTTGCTGACTCAGCGGAGCAAGCCGCAGTTGATGCGTTATTACATACGCTACTCCATGAGATTGCTCATGCTTATATTGCTGATAATGGTATTCCAATATTGGGCAAAGAAGAGGATGCTGCAGATAACTTTGCCGCTATTATCATGCTTAATTATATTGATGCTGGCGATGATGCCTTACTCAATGCAGCAGATTTGTTTGCTTTAGAATCAGAGCACCGCCCTGATTTTTATGAGCTAGGTGAGTATATCGATGAGCATAGTTTTGATTTACAAAGGTACTTTTCAAGCCTGTGTTTAGTCTATGGCTCTGAACCAGAAAAGTATCCGGCATTACTGAATGAAATTGAAAAGGATTATCGAGTTGATAGAAAGTCGTTTTGTATTGAACACTTTCAAGTCATAACAAAAAACTGGCAAGGTTACTTTGCTCATTAAATAAACCTATCCTATTAAATACATGTTAAACATTAGCCACAGGGTCAGGCTTACAAGTTTGTGGCTAGTGTTTTTGTATGACTAATGGCGAATAAAGTAAGACCTTATTGCTCACTAGCAATAATAGTTTCAATGCTATGAGGGTGAACTTTAATACAAATACCGTCTTTTTTAAAAGCAACCGTAGGGTTTGCTAATCGCTCATTATCACCTTGAGGTGAGCTTAACTTCACTTTGATATCAGTTTTTCCTTCAATAATAGCCGTTATTGATGGGACTTTTCTTGATAAATCCGAGATGAGTGCTTCACAAGTGGTTGCTGTAGTGGGCAAGACAAGTTCAATATGCTCCCAGCCTTCTTGAGGGTAAACCTTATCTGAAGGAAAGGGCAGCTCGACACATGGCACGCTAGCACCATTTAATTGCATTGGTGTATGTAATTTTATGATTAGGATAGGACGACCGTTAATCATATTGTTTGAGATCACTTGACCAGCTTGTTCAAATGCGTCAACAAGTAATTCAGCTTTCTCCTTGCTATTAACTCTCAGGGCGCAATGATCGCACTTTAGAGATAAGTCTGCTAAACCTAATTGATGTAGGAAGTGAGTGATACGCTGGTTAAATTCAGGCCAGCTTTGCTGTAACTGAGCATAATTCATTAGGGATCCTGAAGGTGTTTTTATGGTTATAAGGTGGAAAAACGACGAACTGGCTAAGGCCAAATTTCAATGGGAGTTCCTTCTTCGATAACTCGCCACAATTCGTCCATCTCTTTATTCGTTACAGCAATACAGCCGTTGGTCCAATTAAACTGTTGCGCTTGCTCAGGTGTTAAAGGTGAGTTGGGGTTTTGGCCATGGATCATGATCATGCCACCAGGACTGACCCCTAAGGCACTTGCTCGCAGGCGATCTTCTTCATTTGGGTAAGAGATATGGATAGATTTATAAAAAGCACTATCAGATTTTTTATAATCTAACGTGTATCTTCCTTGAGGCGTTCGTTGGTCGCCTTCTTTAAGCTTATGTCCTTGAGGGGTATCGCCCATGGCAATGCGGTAGGTTTTTAGCTTTTGACCCTGATGGTAAATCGACATACTTGATTCAGATTTATTCACCACGACGAGGTCTACTTTTGCTTTAATAAGTTGATCGACTGAAGCATTGACGAAAGTAGGCGTGATAATGGCGAGCAAAAAGAGGTATTTAACCAAGTACATGAAGTCTCCAAAAGCAGTTTTTTCGATATGTTTATTATTAATAGTGTTAACATGAGGTTAATTCGTTAAGCAATCTAGCAGAAGCATCAATAATTGTCATAATGAATTTATTATTTACAAAGATAATACCGTATTTTTCATATTATGCGGTACTTAATTAATGGTCATTTTTGAGTGAACTATGACGTCAGAAGAAAAGCAAGACACGCCATTAAAACGGCATATACGCTCTGTCATATTTGGCACGGAAACTAAGCTAGGTCGATGGTTTGATATCGGACTCATCATTTGTATTTTATTCAGTGTTTTACTGATAATTTTAGATACCATCGACAGTTATCATCAACAATATGGCCAAGCAATTTACTATGCTGAGTGGGCGTTTACTTGGCTATTTACGATTGAATACTTGTTGCGACTTTATGGCTCAATCAACCGCTGGGCATATATGCGTAGTTTTTACGGTATTGTCGACTTACTGTCGATTTTACCGAGTTTTTTAGCATTGATATTCCCAGGGGCAAACGTCTCATTAGCGTTCAGGATATTAAGGCTATTTAGGGTATTTAGAGTATTAAAATTATTGCGCTACCTCAGTGAAGGAAACTTGCTACTAAAAGCGATGATTCAGTCTCGCAGGAAAGTGTTTATTTTCTTCTTTTCAGTGAGCTTGATCATAATGGCATTAAGCGTCGTAATGTATGTGGTTGAAGGACCTGGAAATGGGTTTACTTCAATTCCAAAATCGATGTATTGGACCATAGTGACTATCACAACCGTTGGTTATGGCGATATCACGCCACAGACTAATTTAGGTCAGGCGATTGCTTCACTTACCATGCTAATTGGTTATTCAATTATTGCGATTCCTACAGGAATATTAACCGCTGAAATATCACATGAAATGGTTGCTGAGCGAGATTTAAGAAAGTGCAGCAATTGTGGTACTCGTGGCCATAATTTACAGGCTTTATTTTGTCATCACTGTGGTAGTGAATTAGAGCAACATCAATCAGAAGGGAAATCATGACCGAAGCTAAGTTTGTTCAAGGGTCGATTTTAAAGCACATTTTAGTCATGAGCTCAACGGCGGCAGTGGGAATTTCAGCGCTGTTTGTGGTCGATTTATTAGATATCTTTTTCTTAAGTTTATTGGGCGAAGTGGAGTTAGCTGCTGCGGTTGGCTATGCTGGCGCTATTTCATTTTTTACGACATCAATCGGCATAGGGTTGTCGATAGCACTGGGTGCACTGGTTTCGAGAGCCGTTGGTGCTAAGAACATGGTTCTGGCTAAAAGGATGCTATTAAACAGTGCCGTTGTCTCGTTAATCACCAGTGTATTTGTTGCCATTACTGTATTTATTTTTATTCCTGAGTTACTTGCATTGGTAGGAGCTACTGGCGAAACCGCTGTACTTGCTGAGAGTTATCTTCGCATTTTAGTTCCTTCTTTACCTTTTATTTGTTTAGCGATGGCGCTTGGTGGGGCACTAAGAGCAATCGGTGATGCTAAGCTCTCTATGATGTCTACACTTGCAGGTGGTGGGGTTAACTTAGTCCTTGATCCTATTTTCATCTTTGCATTAAGTATGGGAATTGAAGGGGCAGCTGTAGCGTCAGTATTTGCTCGTATTGCGGTATTTGTTATTTCTGCTCGCGGTATTGTTGTTAAACATAAAATGTTGGGTAAATTTAATCGCCAACATTTTGTGGAAGATATTCGAACTATTTTTGCCATTGCTTTACCTGCAATGCTAACCAATGTGGCGACACCGATAGGTAATGCGGTGGTAACTAAAGCCATTGCAGACTTCGGTGATAGTTATGTAGCTGGTTGGGCAGTGTTAGGGCGATTAATTCCTGTGTGTTTTGGGATGATTTTTGCTCTTAGTGGCGCAGTGGGGCCAATTATCGGCCAAAACTATGGCGCACTTGAGTTTGGCCGAGTTAGAGAAAGCTTAACAAAAGCCATTCAATTTTGTGTGGTATTTGTATTAGGTGTGTCGATTATTTTATTTGCCCTTAAACATCAAATTGTGTCGGCATTTGATATGCAAGGAGAGGCTGAGGAACTGATTTTATTCTTTTGTAATTATATCGCTATCTTCTTTATATTTAATGGCATTTTATTTGTTGCTAATGCTTCATTTAACAATTTGGGCAAAGCGAAATACTCAACTTTCTTTAATGTAGGTAAAGCTACTATAGGTACAATTCCATTTGTGTATTTTGGCGCCCAAATTGGTGGGGTGTATGGCGTACTTATTGGACAGGCGGTTGGCTCTATTTTATTTGGTATCGGTGGGGTTTGGGTTGGTTATCGACTCATTGATAAAATTACCAATAAAGAGCATGAACAAAAACTGCATCAACAAGCCCAACAAACCGAAGACAGTGAAATAGAACTGGAAATGAGTCCTAGCTCTTCACCGCAATCGTCATCTTATGTGCATTTAGCCCAGTTAAATGAAGAGCCTTTGTGTGAAGAGATTATTCGAGATGGTGATTTAGACAACCCTTTATCATCAAAAGATAAGTAACTTATATTTCAAAATAAGGCCTATTAAATAATAAAGCCCAGAAACTATGACGTTTCTGGGCTTTATTATTATCTATTTAGATAACAAATACTGCGGTTACTTTTCTTCAGCTTGGGCTTGTTCAGGCGAGGCTTCAGCTTGTGCCGCTTCAGCTAATTTCTGCTGCTCTTCTAATTCCATTTGAGCGCGAACGGCTTTCGAGATATACCCCACTTTTGGATTTTTTTGTGGGTTATCTTTAACGATTTTATTTTGCTTCGCTTTAGCCCGCTTAGCGGTCTTTTTGATCATTTGCTGTTTTCTGTTCATGGGACTTGCTAACTCGCTTAATGGTGCCGGTGGCACTTTACTGTCTAACTCACAACTATAAGAGTGCCTCATAGTTGCTTTAAATGATTAAGCTAAGTTTAGCTCAAACTGGCTGCAGGATATAGTTAAACTACTTATATAATCTATTGTGGGCGAATAAAGCAGTGTTGAATCAGTTAATGCCGCTTTTAATTAAGCAATAGGATACTTAGCTATACATTAAATGGGTGTTTGAAGTTAAGGCGTTAATTAAAAGTTGCGGCTGAATTTTTCAATATCTTCAGCAGTTGCGCCGTCATTGCATTCGCCACGGATTTCTCCACGGCCTTCACTCACACTTCGGTTAAGGATCATGTAACCTTCTTTACAGTAACCAGTCATGTCGATGGTTTTTTGTAAACCGACTTCAACTTGTTGACCCCAAAGCTCTAATCGTTCTGCACGTTGTTCTTGCTCAATGGCATAACTTCGTGCGTTTTGGCGGCGGCGATCGATTCTTTGTTGATGGGGGAGTGGGTCTTCAATGCCACGGTCACTTGCCGTTGCAACTTTTGCTTTGTAAGTAAAAAGCTTAATACCTTCACCTTTTATGGAAGTGCTAAATTTATCTTTGAATTGTCCTGCATAAGCTTCAGGCTCCAAAGGGGCAGAAGTACATGCAGTTAATAAAACAATACTGATTGCAATAGCAAAAATCTTTAGCACCTGAATATCCCTTTACCTATTTCTAAAATCAACTGGGTCTATTAAAAACGAAATTTATTTTTATTGATAGTTATTTATAACGAATTGAGCACTTCGGTATTGGTGAGAAGAGTGTCAATTAACAAGGTGTTATCCCGCCTGTAAAGAAGCTATATCGCAGTCTACAAAAGTAAACTGCGACCATAGGTTTTACTGACGTTTTGACTATGCGTATTGCTTTTCTAGGTAAGCAATAATGTCATTGGATTCATACATCCACTGAGTTTTTCCATCTTTGTCTATTTTTAAGCAAGGTACTTTTAGTTGGCCACCTTGCTCAATGAGCTGCTGCTTATTGGCATCTTGTTTGGCATCGACAATCGCTATTTCTAAACCTTGTCTGCGAATCGCACGGCGTACTTTGACGCAAAATGGACATGCCGCGTACTGGTAAAGGGCTAAACCTTTTGTTTGCTCATCGATTTTTGCTTGCTCTGCAACTGGGCGCTGACGTTTTTTACCTGGAAATATAAAGTTAGCTAATAAGATAATACGACCGAGGATCCAACGAATAACAAACATACTGCTTCCTTTTTAAACTGGATGAATCAATTTAATTATATTTGTGGATGAATGCAGCATATAAAAGTGCACTTACATTCAAATTTAGCGACAGTTTACGTGATGTTATTCACAGATAATAGTCACTTGTGAGCCTTAACGTGTTTATCCTTGCAGGTTAAGGCTCAATTGCATTACTAGGATTAGGTGTTCGGTAATGTTAATTAGCATCTAAAGTAAGTATTGCCTGTGCTTCTGATTCTTCCATATGCACTCGGCTTTCAAGAATGAACACTCTACTTGGGTCAATCAGTGCTTGCTCAACCAAATAGGTTTTAACCGCTTTAGCACGTTGCTGGGCAAGTTGACCCAGTGCAGATTCACTAACGTTTTGTTGATTTAGCGTTAAGTTATACAGCGCTATATGCCATCTTGTTGCTAGTTCTTCTGCTGTAATTTCTGGTGCTTCAGCTTGTATTTGTTGTTTGATGAGTTGTGGATCTTGTTGAGTTTCATTTTGATATAGGTTCATTAATGCTGTCACTAACTCACCTTGAGTTGGAAATTGACTCGCAGATAAATTGGCTGGCAGTTCACTTATATCGAGCTTGGCGAGTGCAGCTAGTTTACTGTGCAGTTGTTGCTGCTGCAGCGCTTGTTGGTCGTTAACTAAATCAACGCTACCTTTAATGTTTAGCATCAATAATGGACGGTCATTCAGTGCACTTGCTAGTTTACTAAGCGTCGATTGTTGATTGGCATCAATGATGGCTTGACCATATTCAAAACTTACCTTATCCATTTCTTCATCACTATCAACAAGACCTGCAAGTAACGAAAATGGGGCCGTAATCGCTTTAGTTATCACATTGGTAATGGCCGTCATGATGATGCTGCCAAAACTAAAGCTTGGAGAATCCAAGTCACCATCTACATTGACACCTAAATCAATCACCCCGTGCCTGTCTTGTAATAAAGCAATAGCTAGGGTGATTGGCAGTGAGGTCGCGAGTGAACTATTACTTGGCTTACCTAGCTGTAACTGATCAACAACTAAATGATTGCTACCGACTAATTGATTGTTTTCAAGCTTGTAGTTAAGAGCCAATGAGAGTTGGCCTTTATCAATATAATATCCAGCATAGGTTCCTGAATAAGGATTGATTGAGGTTAATTCTACTTTGTTAAAAGCAAGATTAAGATCTAGATATGGATTAGCAAGTAACGGGTTAACATCCCCTTTTAAAGTGACAGGCGCATACTTATCAATTTTACCTTCAAGATTCACTGATGCTCTTGTTTGTGGATTGGTTGAAATTTGGGTGATTTCGCCTGTTAGCTGCTCAATACCTGAAGCAAAATTAGGTGTAAGTGAGTTATCCGCAAAGAAAGCAGAGCTCTCTTTTAATCCGATACGGTTAATGCTAATAGCGAAAGCTGGCTCAGTTGAGCCTGTTGAACTGAGTTCGACATCAATAGGCGCTTCTTTTGACGCCGTGTCTGATTGGTCAATATCTTCAACCCCCTTACTGGCTGGCTGTACGATTAAGTCAGCAATATTTGTACTTCTGTCTTCAGCAATGACTAAGCGACTAAATAACTGGTTAAATTGGATTTCATCGATTAATAATGATCTTGCTAAATTATCGAATGTAAGCTGGTTTATCTTCATTGCATCCCAGTTGAGTAAGGGCTGCTTTAATACGTTATCTTTTATTTTTAAATCTAATACCGATGCTTGCCCTTGAAAAATGAGCTTTTGCTGATTGTTGGCACTTACGTGGCCCTTTGTATTAAATAAACCATCCTCTAAGGTGATATTCATAAAAGGAGCAATGTAAGGTTGTAGCTTGGTGAGATCCATATTCTGGTAATCAATATCAGCTTCAATGCTCATCAAGTTCGCATCGATCTGGCCTTGTGAGGCGAACTGGCTTTGGTCGTTAATCGATAAATCAAGTTGATAGTCAATCGGAGCAGATAAATCTGATTTGATAACACCTGTTGATAAATTGATATTGGATATCTTCCAGAAATTACTCGTTTTGTTTGCCACACTTTCTGTGAGTTCAAACTGGTAATCATTAAGTTTGAATTGATGCAGCGTAACCAGCCATTGTTGCGCGCTGTTGTTATTGTCATGGCTCTTGAGATTATTGGCCGTAGCTTGGTTATCCGGTGCGTTATCTTTACTTTGTGTATTAACTGCTTGCTGCTGTTTAGGAGTGAACAACTCAACTAAGTTTATTCGTTTAGGCGCAACCGTTAACCAAAAGTCAGCATTGTTGGTTGTTAATAATGGGATATCGATGAGTTTGTCTTTAGAAGAAGCACTAAGACCTTCTAATGCTAATAAACTTATGGTTGCGACATTACGTTCAGTATCTTTTGTGACGATATTATCAAGTGCAATATCAGTATTAGTGAGCTCAATATTAACGGGTAATTCTGATGAGTCGACATTTGCCTCAAGTTGAGCGGCCACTGGTTCAGAAATGGCAAAATCAGTTGAAACATTCAAGTTTGCTGACGTTAATGACACATCAAACATACTGTCAATGAATGACCAATATTGCGGCAAAGTAATTTGAGTCAATGTAACCTGACCATTGGCTAATATAGGCGACAATTGAAATTGAGTGTTTAACGCTAAAACGCCTTTTTTATCATCAGTGATAGACAGGCTAATTTTATTTGCATCGACTGAATTAGCCAGTAAGGCATCGGTTTTAATCAATTGACCGTTAATTGTGATATTAGGGTAGGTAAGGCTTGATTGTGTTACCTTATCGTCAAAGTTAACACGCGCTTTGTTTAACTCAAATCGGTTAAGGTGAAGTGCTATCGGCGTTGCTTGATTGTCGCTTTCTGTTGGTTCCGAACTGTTGTTATTAGCCGCTAAAGTATCGAGAATATCGGAAAAGTTAAATTGATTTGAAGGGGTATTTAGGCGGGTGACTGCCCACTGGCTTCCTTCAATAGTGAGATAATCTAATGTAACGTTAAGATTAAATAACGACTGCCAAAAGAGAAAATCAACCGATAGCGTTTCGATAGAAATGAAGTCAGTTGTGCTGTCTTTCTCCGCAATAGAAAAACCATGTAAGCTGGCTTCAAAAGTAAATGGGTTGATTTTAATATCTTCAAGGCTTACTTGTCTGCCAAGTTGTTCCTCAAGAATTTTTGGAAGCTGTTTTGAGGCAATAAACGGAACCAGTAAACCTAAAGTCAAAATAAATAATAAGTAAATAAATGAAATTGTTATCGCAGCCTTTTGGTAACGAGGGCGATTTGAATAGGCGAGCTTCATTTTAGTCAACAACGACATCATAGTACGACTGCTTCTTTTGGTTTTAGACAGTGAATATTTTGACATTTTATCTAATTTATCGTTCAGTTACTTGCTTGTTTAAATATTTTTACAAAAAAGATTCACTTTTGTTTTTAAATGGACAAAAGTAGTATTTCAATTTAAGCTAATGTATTAATGAGATTTTTATTTTAAAATTGAGCTGACTGTTCTGCTATGACAGTAGAATAAACTCTCATCTGACTTATTTCGCAATTGAGCTGTATCATTCAGTAGCGATAAAGGATGGCAAGTGAACAGCAACAACATTTTCAAGGACGAAACAATGCAAATCCGCCTGGCTTCAGAGTTTGATACCGATGTATTGGTCAATTTATTTGATGAATACCGTCAAAGTATGGGGTTTAAATCTGAACCAAAAAATTGTCGAAATTTTGTGAGAACTCGTCTACAAGAAAATGATTCGATGATATTTTTGGCTTGGGAACAAGAGCATTGCCTTGGCTTCATCCAACTTTACCCGTCTTATTCTTCTTTATTGCTAAAACCTGTTTGGTACTTTGACGATGTTTATGTTGATTCAGCCAGACGTGGCGAAGGCATTGCCGCTAAACTCATTGCTAAGGCCAAGTTATTAGCTGATGGTACTGAGGTTATTTTGGTTAAACGAACTAAAGTGCTCGATAACGAACTCGAGAAAAACTTAACTAACATGACCGAGACAGAAGGGATGTACTTATACCATTCCGATATGTAAGTGAGCGTTGATTTAATTAGCTTGTAAACTAGCATCTAGCCTTTGGAAATTGATAAAATGCCAAAGGTTTTTTTATGTCTGAGGGTTTTAGGTTGAATAAGAGTTTAGTCACTAACATCATTGCTGCATTATTTGTATTGGTAGGTTATGTTGCCGCTTTACCTATGGTGTTCACTATAGGGTTATTTGCGTTATCTGGTGCGATAACAAATTGGTTAGCTGTGCATATGCTTTTTGAAAAAGTCCCTGGTTTGTATGGTTCTGGTGTGATCCCTTCACGGTTTGAGGAGTTTAAAGCAGGCATTAAGCATTTAATGATGTCGCAATTTTTTACTCAAGAAAATATTGACCGCCTGTTAACAGAGAACAGTGCATCAGCCATTGATTTAACGCCAGTGATCGACAAAGTTGATCTTGAACCGTCATTTGATGCGTTAGTTAATACGGTAGAAAACTCTTCATTTGGCGGAATGCTGTCGATGTTCGGTGGTACTGAGGCCCTAATACCTTTAAAAGAGCCTTTTATTGAAAAGATGAAAGCGTCATTAACTGAACTAACACAGAGTGAAGAATTCAATCAGATTTTAGTTAATGAACTAGAACAGCCCAACGTGATGGCTGATCTGCAAGCTAAAGTATCTAACATTGTCGATCAACGTTTGGATGAGTTAACTCCAACAATGGTTAAAGATATTGTTCAAGAAATGATACGTAAACATTTGGGCTGGCTAGTGGTGTGGGGCGGTGTTTTTGGCGGTGTCATCGGGGCAATTGCAGCAGTGCTTCAGGCCTAATAACAATTCGTTATTTAACACGCTCACAGCCTCTGTTAAGTGTGTATTTGGCGCTATTTAAATGCTTATAATATTACCTCAGCCACCTTTACTAAGGTGGCTTTTTATTTCATTATTTTCATCAATCTGGACAGTAAGTTTAGTTGAGTTATTCGACATCCGTTGATAAATCCACTATTTTGGATAATCAGAATCAACTTTTTCGACATCTTATCGCTTAATTTGGGCTGGATGACCATTTCGCCAATAACTAAGGGAATTCTTATGTCAAATCATCATAAAGTCAATTACTTAGAAATACCGGTTAACGACCTTACTCAAACAAAAACGTTTTTTTCTGACGCTTTTGGTTGGCACTTTAAAGATTATGGCCCTGAATACAGCTGCTTTTTGGACGTTGGCATTGATGGTGGTTTCTATTTGTCATCAACTCACTTTAACCTTGAAAAAGGTTGTCCGTTAATCGTGCTTTATAGTCAATGCCTTGAAACCAGTGAACGTAAAATTTTGGCTGCTGGTGGATTGATTACTAAAGCTGTATTTAGCTTTCCTGGTGGGAAAAGGTTTCATTTTAGTGATAATAATGGCAACGAATATGCCGTTTGGTCAGAGTAAAATGGCCAACTTAAAGACTAATAACATTGCTGAAAATCAACAAAATACGATCGTTAATTCACCTTGTATCGGCAATTGCTGTTTAGATGAGCAAGATGTGTGTTTGGGTTGTCACCGAAGGTTAGATGAAATATTGGGGTGGCATAAAATGACCGACAACCAAAAAAGAGAGCATATACAGGTGCTATCTCAACGATTAGCGCCGCCTAAATGAATTGTCTTCTAGGCGAATGATTACCTTCTGAAGTGGTTAATTGATAAACCCACCGATACATTACAAACATTTGTGAGGGCAAACTAAGTAGCAGTTGAGACGACGAAGTGATTGCTCTATCTCATTATTTCAAAATATTGTTATTGCTCAGTCTCAGTTTTAAATAAGCTAAACCCACGAGCCTGATAATTTTTTAAGGCGCTAGGATGGTCTAAAGAACACGTATGTACCCATACTCGCTTAGTATTTGGTAGTGCCCAAGCTTGCTTTATAGCCTCACTAAGTAAGTAGCCACCCATTCCCTTACCGATAAACCTTACTCCTAGTCCAAAGTACATTATTTCAACTTGGCCGTTGGATTGTTGTTGCAACTCAAAATAGCCTGCTGGTGAACCTTCAAAATAAGCAACGTACAAATGTAAGTGAGGATCTTCGCTATAGCTTTTCCATTGTTGCTCTGACCAGCCCAATTTGTCGGTCCACTCCCACGCTTCCCCAACAAACTGATATAGAAACCGATTGAATTCAAACTGGGGAAGCTTGGCTTTAGTGACAATTAAACCTTTAGCATCTGATTTTGCGTTTAATTGACTTGCATGGGTCATTTCTAAATGAAAAATTGTCACATCAGACATGGAAAACCTTTAAAAATAGCTGGAGCAGTGATTATAAGATTGCAGATATCAACTTACTGGTTCTAAAGGCGAATTATCTTTAATCATGACTAAAACTGCAATATAAATTAGTGCTAAAGGTGGAAAGAATGCGAGTAAGAAGCCAATCGCTGTGGCTAACTTAGGTGAAGAGGTTTTTTTACTCCCTAATTTATAACTGCTCCATGTAATAAAAATGGTAAATGGCACCCAAAGCACCACGAGTAATTGTCCAATAAAAGCGGCATTAATTGACATTATTTAATCCTTTAAATATTGAGTTTATAAGTAACTGTTAAACTAGCATTGAAAATATAGCATAAAAACAAGCATAAAAAAGCCATCGACAGTCGATGGCTTTTTTATCAATAGGTTATTTATAACAACTAATAAGCACTGTCATGGACGTTTTTAACAGCACGACCTGAAGGGTCATTAATGCCTTGTAAACTCTCATCCCAAAGTAATGCTTCAGGTGTAGAGCAAGCGACCGTTTTCCCGCCCGGTACTGTTTCTGCTGCTGACTCTAATGGGAAGAACTCTTCAAAGAAGCAACGATAGTAATAGGCTTCTTTTGATTCTGGCGTGTTATACGGGAATCTAAATTTAGCGTTGGCTAACTGTAAATCATCCACTTGCTCTGCAGCGATGTCTTTAAGGCCATCAATCCAAGAGTAACCAACACCATCACTGAATTGCTCTTTTTGACGCCAAACGACTTCATGTGGCAATGCATGTTCGAATGCTTCACGTAAAATGTTTTTCTCAATACGACCTTCTTTTGACATTTTAGCTTCAGGATTGATACGCATAGCGACATCCATAAACTCTTTGTCTAAAAATGGAACACGTGCTTCTAGTCCCCAAGCCGCCATGGCTTTGTTTGCTCGTAAACAATCAAATAGGTGTAATTTATCGAGTTTACGTACTAACTCTTCGTGGAATGCTTGTGCATTAGGTGCTTTATGGAAATATAAGTAACCGCCAAATAATTCATCAGCGCCTTCGCCTGAAAGCACCATTTTAATGCCCATCGCTTTAATTTTACGAGCCATTAAGTACATTGGTGTCGCTGCACGAATAGTCGTAACGTCATAGGTTTCAAGGTGATAAATAACTTCTTTAATCGCATCTAACCCTTCTTGGAAGGTGAAATGGATTTCGTGGTGAATCGTGCCAATTGCATCGGCTACTTTTTGAGCTGCGATTAAATCTGGTGCGCCTTCTAAACCAACAGCAAATGAATGTAGCTGTGGCCACCAGGCATCGGTTTCGCTGTCATTTTCAATACGACGTTTAGCAAAGGTTTGCGTAATTGCCGAAATAACTGATGAATCTAACCCGCCTGATAACAATACACCATAAGGTACATCTGACATTAATTGACGTTTAACCGCAGCTTCTAAAGCATCTCGCAATTCTTCTTTACTCGCGGCATTGTCTTTTACTGCTTCAAAATCTTGCCAATCACGTTGGTAGTATTGGGTTAATCCTGCGTCTTTAGAATAGTGGTAATGGCCTGGTGTAAACTCTTCTACTGTTTTACATACCGGCATTAACGCTTTCATTTCTGATGCGATGTAATAGTTACCTAGACTGTCACGACCAGAATAAAGCGGGATAATGCCCATATGATCACGGCCAACTAAAAATGCATCTTGTGCTTTATCGTAAAGCACAAACGCAAAAATTCCGTTTAGTTTATCTAAAAATTCGACGCCGTATTCTTGATATAAAGCTAAAATCACTTCACAGTCTGAGTTTGTTTTATAACGGTATTTTTCGCCTAGCTCTTCTTTTAGCTGTTTATGGTTATAAATCTCACCATTTACTGCCAGTACAATGTTGTCATCTTCACTAATTAGCGGTTGTGCGCCGTGGTCAACGTCAACAATCGCCAAACGTTCATGTGCCAAAATTGCTTTATCGTCAGCATAAACACCTGACCAGTCGGGTCCACGGTGGCGCAGTAGCTTAGACATTTCTAAAGCCACTTGACGCAATTCTTTTGCGTCTGATTGAATATCTAATATTGAAAAAATTGAACACATAATTTGGCTCCAGAATCGCTATATCTACACTTAATAATCTTTATCTGGAAATTACTTTGACAGCATTTTTCTCAAGGTTCAACTGTAATTTTTGAATAATCGTCAATATTATTGGGTTTTTAGTTGGTTAAATCTGTTTTTGTTGGCCTTGTTTTTGAGGTTTATCTATTTTTTTGTTGCTACCATTGATGAATATTTATTTTGACTGGGTAGATAGCCCAAGAATTTTAAGATTGTGGAATCGAAAGTGATTAAATTTTTCAGGTATTTTAATAGGGGAGGCTTGAGGTAGTTTTATACAAAAAATCCCTTGAGGTATACAAACTCAAGGGATATTAATTAAAGATACTTGTTAATACGACTTATATTGTTAAAGGCCAATGCTATTAATTCATTGCAGGATTAATTCAATGTGCGATTAACTCAATACGTTATTAATTCCTGCAAAATTAGCAAAGGTTAGTCCTTTGCTGGTCTAAGCGAATTAAATTCCGAACCTTGATAATAGCCAGGCCAATCATCGTTATTGGCTAAAGATTTCGCTGATTCAAAATACACGGCTAAATCTTGTAAAGCGCCAGAAAGGTCCCAGTCTTCATGATAATGATCGCAAACACTGTGATAGCATCCTTTCATTTTTTGTTGCATCGCTTTTTTATACTCTGCAGTTTCGTCATCTAGCGGAATACTACCGCCACCAGCAAATACCGCTGGTACACCTAATTTTGCAAAGCTGAAATGATCTGAGCGGAAAAATCCGCCTGATGCAGGGTTACGTTCGCGAGTAGCGTGACGGTTTTGTTTATTTGCAACATCAATTAAATAGCGCTCAAGTTCTGACTGGCCTTTGCCAACAATGGTGTAATCTTGCGTCTTGCCATAAACATTAGTGCTATCAAGGTTGAATACCGCAACGGTTTTATCAATCGGGTAGATTGGATTTGAAGCATAGTAACGCGATCCCAACAGCCCTTGTTCTTCACCTGTTGTTGCTATAAAAGTTAATGAACGTTTCACGCCTTGGCCATTTTTGGCTTGTGCAGCAAATTGACGTGCAATTTCCATTATCCCAGCTGTTCCCGAGGCATTATCTAATGCACCGTTATAGATGTTATCGCCATCTTTGCTTGGGTCTATACCAATGTGATCCCAGTGAGCTGTAAATAGAATGTGTTCATCGCTTGCTTCAGTTCCCTCAAGAGTTGCAACCACATTATAGCTGTCTGCGTATTCAGCCTTGCTGGTAAATTGAATATCTGCGGTTTGATTTAACTCAAGATGTATCGCGCTATCTGCAGCACGTGCCATTAATGGCTCCAATTCAAAACCAGCTTTTTTGAACAAGGCATTAGCGCTTTCCATAGTCATCCAACCTTCAACAGCAACGCGTTTATCTTGCTCGGCTTGATTTAAGACAAGATCTTGTTGTGCACCAGTCCAGCTGTTTTCAACAACAGACCAAGGGTAAGATGCAGGAGCCGTATCATGGATTATGATTGCACCTAATGCACCTTGACGACTGGCTTCTTCAAACTTATAGCTCCAGCGGCCGTAATACGTCATTGCTTTGCCGTTGAATTTATCTGACTCTGGGTGAGCAAAACCTGGATCGTTAACTAAAATGACCGCTATCTTGCCTTTCATATCAAGGTTTTCATAATCATTCCATTGATACTCAGGTGCATTAACTCCGTAGCCAACAAACACCAAAGGCGCATCTTTAATATTAACCCCACCTTTATCGTGACGGCTTCCCAGTACGATATCTTGGCGATAATGCATATCAATGCCCGCCAAGCTGATAGCTTGGTCTTCACTTGCGGTATAACTCACCAAAGGAACCGGTTGTAAAAAGCTGCCTTGATAAGCGCCTGTTAAACCCATTTCAGTAAATGCTGCAGATAGGTAATCAAGGGTGAGTTTTTCTCCTTTTGTTGTCGGGGCGCGGCCTTCAAACTCATCTGATGATAAGGTCTTGATATCGTTTCTAAAACGAGATTCATCAAACGTTACTTTTGTATCTGTAGATACCGCAGAGGTGTTTTTTTCCGCTTGGTTCGGAGCAGTAGGGGCATTTTGTGGGCTACAAGCCGTGATGAGTGCTAACGCACAAAATGGCAGCAATTGCTTCATAGGTTGTCCTATTGTTATTTTTAGTCTTAATCCGAGTTAAAACCGCTCAATGTAGTAGAAATGCGGTTTTACTAAGCAGGCATAATGAATCAAGCCTATATTGCATTCAATAGAGAAGGCTTGAAATTATGTTACCTAATGTTAATCAGAGAAATATTCAGTTATTTAAACTGTTAAATAACTTTTTTGCTGATGTAAATATGGGATTATGCTAGTTAGCCTCAGAGATCTTGATACCTAAGAGGCTAATTTTAGCTGAGTGGATGACTTGAGTAGATAAATGGAGTTTTTGTCGGAAATTAAACGACGTCAATATCGCCTGCACATTTAAACACATGATTAGGTCTAAACGGTTCTTTGTCGATATCTGCCATTTGGCTGACACCACTGGTGACTAGAATCGTTTCAAGACCTGCTTGAAAACCTGCCAATATATCGGTGCGCATGTTATCGCCAATAATGACGGTATTTTCTGAGTGGCCTTTAATGTGGTTTAGCGCCGAACGTATTATCCATGAGCTTGGTTTGCCCACATAAAATGGCTTTTTACCGGTAATGCGTTCAATTGGTGAGCATAAAGCGCCACAAGCAGGGCTGTATGCTGGACCATGAGTGTCGGGGTTTGTAGCAATAAAGCGAGCACCATCAGCGATAAAACGGGACGCTTTGTGGATCATGTCCCAGTTAAATGAGCGAGTCTCACCAACAATCACAAAGTCAGGGTTAATATCAGTAATCGTAAAGCCAGCGTTGTAAAGCTCGTGAGTCAGGGCGCCTTCACCAATAACGTATGCTTTACTGCCTTTTTGGTGCTTTAAAAAGTCCGCCGTTGCCATTGCAGAAGTGTAAAAGCTACTTTCAGGAACATTAATGCCAGCAGCGCCAAGGCGGTTTTGTAAATCTTTTCCTGTTTGAACAGGGTAGTTGGTAAGAATAACCAGTGGATTGCCTTGCTCGAGCACTCTGTGGATAAATTTATCACTTCCGGGGATCAGTTTATTGTCGTGCAGTAAAACGCCATCGATATCGCAGATAATATTTTTCATTGATTACTCTTTATTGATGAATGCTTTCATCATATAAAGGCATTTTTATGTAAAAAACAATCGTAGCGTTCATGATTTGAGCAAAAAAAGCGAAAGTGAGCTTTGGGAGAGGGATGCGGAACCATTTTTGGTGACTCCGCAAAAAACAATTTATTGTGGATAGGTTAACACTCAACGATATTGACTGCTAAGCCACCTTTGGCCGTTTCTTTGTACTTACTACGCATGTCTTTACCGGTGTCCATCATTGTTTTTATCACTTTATCAAGTGTGACTTTATGGTTACCGTCGCCACGCAACGCCATACGAGAGGCATTAATCGCCTTTACAGCGCCCATTGCATTACGTTCAATACATGGTACTTGCACTAATCCGCCAACAGGATCGCATGTTAATCCAAGATTATGCTCCATACCGATTTCTGCCGCATTCTCTACATGCTCTACAGTGCCGCCCATAATTTCTGTTAGTGCTGCAGCTGCCATTGAACAAGCGACGCCCACTTCGCCTTGACAACCCACTTCAGCACCAGAAATAGAAGCATTTTTCTTATACAAAATACCGATAGCAGCGGCAGTGAGTAAGTAACGACAACATACATCAATGTCCACTTCTTGCACAAAGGTGTGATAGTAGCAAAGCACTGCTGGAATGATGCCAGCTGCGCCATTAGTCGGAGCGGTGACGACGCGATCGCCTGCAGCGTTTTGTTCATTGACTGATAACGCAAATAAATCGACCCAATCCATTGCTGTTAATGGATCCATATTATTACGGCCTTCGGCTTGTAAGCGGCGATATAAAGCGGGTGCACGTCGACGAAGTTTAAGGCCACCAGGTAGCATACCTTCTTTTTGATAACCACGTTCGATGCAGTTTTTCATCGTTTGCCAGATGTCCCATAAGCCCTGTTTTACCTCTTCTTCAGAAGCAATACTCAGTTCATTGGCCATCATTAATGACGAAATGCTTAAACCATTTTCACAACACACATCAAGAAGTTGCGTGGCTGAATCAAAATCATAAGGGGCTGATTTTATCGGTGTTGCAGGTGAGGCATTCGTTTGGGTGATTTCATCTTCATCTAGAATAAAACCGCCACCGACAGAATAATAAGTACGTTCATAGATACAGCTGCCTTCGCTATATGCATATAGCGTCATTGCGTTGGCGTGAGCAGGTAAACTTTTACGACGATGATAAGTAATCCCGTTATCACGGGTAAATTTGACTGTTCGTCCATCTGCAATCGTTAGGGTTTGATTGGCTGATACTTGCTCTAAAATGGCGTCGATGGTGTCAGTATCAACGGTATCAGGATCTTCGCCCATTAATCCAAGAATGACCGCTTTACCTGTACCGTGACCTTTACCCGTTTGGCCTAAAGAGCCAAATAATTCTGAGCGTAATTCATCGGTTTGCGCAAGTATATTTTGTGCAGCTAAGTGCTGCATAAATAACTTACCAGCCTTCATTGGACCGACAGTATGGGAGCTTGATGGTCCAATACCGATTTTAAACATGTCAAATACACTAATCATTGTTATCAACCTTTAATTCAGTCGTTTTTTATTATAGTCGTTTATTATATTCGTCGTGTCGTTTGAGATAGATTTGTCAGCATAAGAGCCTGCGCCAATGTGTCACTATATGCAGATAACAAAACAAGTAATAGGCGGGTTGTTTTCGTTATTAACTGTTTCTCTATAGGAGATTTCTCTGCATAATAGTCGCCACTAAACATGTTTAGATTAATGGCTTAAACATAATCTAGGTTCAAATCACGATAGTTATTTTACTGAGTATCCCATACTTTTTACGAGTTCGTTCATTAGATTTTTTTATGCGACATACTTCACATTAGTTGAGGTTATTGCAAGGGGGAGCTCAAGGGTGACTATTCATAAATATGAACAATTATGAGGTTGTACTGCCAATATAAACAGGAGCTCTCGTGAGTTATTTAATGATGGATTTAGCTGGCCATAGCGTTAGCGAAGAAGAGGCGAGCTTACTCTCGCATCCACAAGTTGGCGGAATTATTTTATTTACCCGCAATTTTTCTAATAAAACACAATTGATTGCCTTAATTAAATCTGTTCGGCAAATACGTCCTGAATTATTGATTGCTGTTGATCATGAAGGTGGCCGAGTACAACGGTTTAGAGAGGGCTTTTCACTTATTCCTGCCATGGGGGATATATTACCCGCAGCCGCTGGAGACATAACACTTGCGCAAAGCTGGAGTAAAGAACTGGGCTTTTTGATGGCAGTTGAATTACTTGCTTGTGACATTGATTTAAGTTTTGCTCCAGTGCTAGATGTAAACGGCATTAGTGATGTGATTGGTAAACGCAGTTTTAGTGCCAAACCTAGTCAAGTGAGCGCGCTGGCTGAATCGTTTATTGAAGGAATGAATGAAGCAGGGATGGCCGCAGTAGGAAAACATTTTCCTGGTCACGGCAGTGTTAAAGCGGATACCCATGTTGCTATGGCAGAAGACAATCGAAGCCAAGCACAAATATTTGAACATGATATGGTCCCTTTTAAGCAACTTATGGGAAAAAAATTACTCAATGGGGTGATGCCAGCGCATGTGGTTTATAGTCAGTTAGACCCCAATCCTGCTGGTTTTTCTTCTTTTTGGCTGCAAAAGGTATTAAGGCAAGAGCTTGAATTTGATGGAGTGATATTCTCTGACGACTTAGGTATGAAAGGAGCTTCTTTTGCGGGAGATTATCTCGGTAGGGCTAAAGCGGCTTTAACAGCGGGTTGTGACATGATTTTAGTGTGTAATGACCCCGAAGGCGTTAACACGCTTTTAGCTAATTTTGAATGGCCGCAAACACCACCAAGTGTTAATGCGACCAAGCTTAAAGCAAATAAGGAACAAGTCATGAGCGCCTTAGGTTGTGAGGAGCGTTGGCAAAAAGCCCAGCAACTTGCCAATCAAATAACACACTCACAAGCGTAAACTGGCCAATAAAAAACCGAATGACATAAACAGATTTGTTCATGTGCATTCGGTTTAGTGATACTCATGCTAACGGAATCGTTTGCTCAACATCTGACCAGACTATATTAGATTCAATCAGTTTTGCGCTTACTTTAATGATTCATGGTTTGCATTGCCTTCAGTCATCAATGTCGGAGTATCATCACTAAGTGGTTGAGCACTTTCCTCAAGCGATTCTTCCAAAACTAGATCTTCTGGCTTAGTGGTTGTCGGTTGTTCCATTTTTCTAATTTGCATCACAATCCCCATTTTAGGGTGGTCAAAGTAGTGGATTTCACCTGATCTTACTCGTCTGTTTTGCACCATAGGGATAGATTGCAAAAATGGACTTAATACTTTTTCATTTTCCGCTTGGGTGCTGTATTGATAGTAATCATTTTGCACCACTTCTTTTTGGATGGGTTTACGAAGCGCCAGTCGTGTTTCGATAAATAAATAATGACTTAAGTAAATATTGATATTGCCATCAAGCTCCCACACTGGGGTCGTTTTGGGTTCATCAATAAAGCTGCCAAATGATGAACTGAAATCAAAAGTTGAAAACTCATCTTTTTGCTGTTCTGTGACTGGGTTGCCAGCGTATTCGAACTGTTCTGAAAAATCTTTACCTGCGTAGATGCGAATCGGTTTGGCACGGTTGCGGGACTGCATATCTTGTTGCCATGTCATATGCAATAAACTACGCACGTCTCGTTCACGCTTTACAGCGCTGATTATCTCGGCAAATTGGCTCTGGGACTCAGCTAATAAAATTGGCCCTTCACCTAAATAGGCGACTTGAGGTTCATCGGCAGCAATAGAAAAAGGCACCTGACTTGGGAAGGTGGTTTTATTGGCACTGACCAATGGATCTTGGCAATCAACTTCACCACTCGTCCAGTCTGTTGATGTGCAGCCTGATAACCCTAATGCAACACCAGTGATGTCGTTACTGATCATAGGGGTAATTAAGTCGACATTTTTGCGATTAGGCGCAACTGCGGCATTTTCTTGCCATTGTTCTAGGCTGTTAGATTGTCTTTCAAACACGAAAACTTCGACTTCAAACCAAGACTTGGCTTGAACACTTACTGACGAACTTATCGCTGTGATAGCGGCAATTGATATAACAAGGTTACGCAGCACTAGTGGGTTTCTCCAATACGGTGTTGAGCTAATTGTTCTAGTAACGTCTTCACTAAGTCTAGACGTTGTTTGCTGGTTTCAGCAGGGATAGTGAACTTTAACTTATTTGAGCCTTCCATTCGATAAATTTGTGGCTGGCTTTGTAATAAACCAATGATGAACATAGGATCTATTTTATGGTCGTCATTAAACTCTATGCTACCACCTTTGGCATGCATCTCAATCTTACTGGCGCCTAACGCTGTTGCTTGGTGTTTGTATAAGGTTAGTTCCATTAAGTTGCGAGTAGGATCTGGCAGTAGACCAAATCTATCAATGAATTCAACTTTGAGTTCATCTAGCACTTTTTCAGTTTCGCAATTGGCAATACGTTTATATAAAGACAAACGCATATTAACGTCTGACACATAGTCATCAGGGAGTAGGGCTGGAATACGTAATTCAATCTCACATTGTGAATTTAGCATGTAAGCTAGCGACGGCTCTTTGCCTTCTTTTAATGCTTTAACTGCTGATTCCAGCATTTCCATATATAGACTAAAACCAATTTTAGAAATATGGCCGCTTTGCTCGTCACCTAAGAGCTCGCCCGCACCACGAATCTCTAAATCTTGTGTGGCTAACATAAAGCCTGCGCCTAAATCTTCTAAGGCATCAATTGCGGCGAGTCGTTTACGAGCATCTGCGCTCATTAATTTTGGATGTGGCGTCATTAAATAGGCATAAGCTTGGTGATGCGAGCGACCCACACGTCCCCGTAATTGGTGCAATTGTGCAAGCCCAAATTTATCAGCACGATCGATAATGATTGTGTTGGCGCTAGGTACATCGATACCGGTCTCAATAATGGTTGTACATACTAATACGTTAAATCGTTGGTGGTAAAACTCTGACATGACTTTCTCAAGTTCACGTTCTCGCATTTGACCATGAGCGGTAACGACGCGAGATTCAGGTAATAATTCGCGAATGTCTTGGGCACATTTTTCAATGGTTTCGACATTATTGTGCAAGAAGTAAACTTGGCCACCACGCAGTATTTCCCGCAGTATAGCTTCACGTACCGTTGCAATATCGTACTCACGAACAAAGGTTTTTACAGCTAAGCGTTTTGCTGGTGGGGTTGCGATAATAGATAAATCTCGCATCCCCGACATTGCCATATTTAAGGTTCGTGGGATTGGGGTTGCTGTTAATGTCAGGATATCAACATTTGCCCGTAGTGCTTTAATTTTTTCTTTTTGTCGGACACCAAATCGATGCTCTTCATCAATGACAAGTAAGCCTAAATTGTCAAAGTTGGCTTCAGCTTGGAGTAATTTATGGGTACCAATAACAATATCGACTTTGCCTTCTGACAATTGTTTAAGCACCCCATTTTGCTCTTTTACAGAGCGAAAACGTGACATGACCTCAATGACGACAGGCCAGTCTGCAAACCGATCTTTAAAGTTTTCATAATGCTGCTGAGCAAGCAGGGTGGTTGGTACTAATACAACCACTTGTTTGCCAGCATTGACCGCGACAAAAGCGGCTCGCATAGCAACTTCAGTTTTACCAAAACCGACATCACCACAAACCAGTCTATCCATGGCCATTGGCGCTTGCATATCGTCAAGCACAGCTTCGATTGCGGTTTCTTGATCGACAGTTTCTTCAAAAGGAAAACCTTGAGAAAATTGGGCATATTCTTCAGCTTCAATTTTCATTGCATCGCCAGGTCTGGCTTGTCTTCGGGCGTAAACATCGAGTAATTCAGCGGCAACATCACGAATTTTCTCAATGGCTTTTTTCTTGGCTTTAGCCCACGTTTCGTTACCTAGTTTATTTAAGGTTGGGCTTTCATCGGCGCCCACGCTGTAACGACTAATTAGGTGCAGTGAAGATACTGGAACATATAATTTATCGCCGCCAGTATATTCAAGCTGTAAGTACTCAGCGACTAAACCACCAGTATCAAGTGTGACTAAGCCTTGATATAGCGCAACACCGTGTTCAAGGTGAACGATAGGTTCACCGACTTTTAATTCAGCTAAATTTTTGACTAATACATCAGAGCTGACTTGCTTTTGTTTTTCTCTACGTCGTTGCTGAGAAATCCGTTGTCCGAATAATTCAGTTTCACAAATAACGCTGATATCACCTTTAGGCGTATCGTGAATAACACAGCCTCGTGATAGTGGCGAGACAATTAACCCAATAGGATCTTTTGCCTTGATGTAGTCATCTAAATGATTGAACAACTTAGGCTTAATATCGATTTTGCCTAGCAACTCAATTAATGCTTCACGTCGACCTTCTGATTCAGCACAGAACACCAATTGTTGATGTGTTTGATTATATTCTTGCAGACTGATTAATGGCTGCTTGAGTTTGTGATTGGCATTGATATCAGGCAGCGCAGACACACTAGCGTGTTGCGCTTTGTCATTTTCATCACTAGGTAGAGCAAATTGCGAGCGCTGATAGCGCTTGAATTGTGCAAATAACTCATCGATGAGCAGATACAGTTCTTGTGGCGCGAGTAAGGGGCGTAAAGGATCAACTCTACGGTCTTCATAGCGGCTGTTGATTTCACTTAAATGGTGCTGACTTGCTTGTTCAATATCACCCAGTGTAATGAGCTGAGTGTTCTCTGGAATATAATCAAACAGATTGGCTGTTTCATCAAAAAACAGTGGTAGGTAATTCTCAATACCCGCAGGCATAAGGTTTCTACTCACGAGCTGGTAAACCGACTCTGCTTCTTTTGAGATGACCTCAAATCGACGACGGTAACGCTGCCTAAAGCCTTCGATTCCGGCACTGTCAGTAGGAAACTCTTTTGCTGGCAGCATTCTTACTGCGTCTATTTCTTGCTGAGAACGCTGGGTTTCAGCATCAAAGTATCGAATTGACTCGACTTCATCGTCAAATAACTCAATTCTTAATGGTTGATCTGACCCCGTCGGAAAAATGTCTAGAATAGAACCACGAATCGCAAATTCGCCGTGCTCGTATACTTGGTCAACAATGTAATAACCCGTATCTGTTAAATGTTGTCTTACTTGTTGGAGACTATAAGTGTCGCCTTTTTTCAGCAACATGACATTTGCAGTTAAAAATGATTTAGGCGGCAGTTTAACCATGAGCGTGTTAACTGGCACAATAATAACATTGTGTTGTGTTTGGCTCATTTGTGCTAAGGTTTCTAACCGTTGAGAAATCAAATCTTGGTGCGGTGAAAAACTGTCGTAAGGCAAGGTTTCTCTGTCAGGAAACAAGCAGACATTGACGTCGTAATGAGACAATAAGTAACCGAGTTCAACTTCAAGTTGTAGCGCTGCTGGCGTATCACTTGTGACAATCAGAGTTGTGCCAGAATGTTGCTGAATTAAACTCGACAGGGTAATGGCTTGAGATACGCCCCCTAGTGTTGCTAATGTCTGAAATTGTTGGCCTTTTTTTACACTAGGCGGTGTTAAAACGCTAAAATTCTTCATTGAATTATTAAGTTTACTTCTGTCAATGTGTGATGTTCCAGCCGATACTAATAAGGGACTCAATAGTAAAAGTATTGGTAACGGATATGAATAAAAGCAAGCATCCTCATTGCCTTTATTATTGGCTTACTATTATAAGCTAGCCAATAACAAGTTGCAGGCAAATATTATTAGTCAGAGGCTTGTTGGCGACTTTGTTTTCGCATTTTCAACATTTTTTGCTGCACATTTAAACTGGCTTTGACGAGTTGCTCTACATCAGAGTCGAGTATCTGGCTAAATTCGAATGTTACAAGGTAGCCGTTTTCGGTGCTTTGGCACTGACTGACTTGGCATAAACATAATATCGCAACGAGTTCACTGCTGATGTAAATCGAAGATTTAAAGTAATCGCCAATGGTAAGGGGAGCAGGGCTGACGATGCTTATACCGCTGCCACCAAATTGGGTACCTTGATAACGCTCACCCGATTGCACTTCTTTTTCTAACACATGCTGTAACACTAAATCGACTTTACGTGACTGTAATTTTAAAAAGTCGACCACAGCTTTTGCTTCATTATCTAATTGACGTAGCTGCAATAAGCAATTGGCTTCAAGTTCTTTGACTTCTGACAGCAGCTTAAGCCCGACAGACTGCATTGAGCGAAGATCCTCTTCTGTTGGGATAGCGTTAGATTCAGGCCAAGTTTCCAAATAAACATTGAATTGATGAGGCACAGTAAAATATGCGTTAGATTCAGTGAACAAGGTTTGCCTCTTTATTTATCAAACTAATACCCCTATTATCATGCCCATCTTTATCATTTAGCAAGTTTTAGCCTGCTTACGTAAATAAACGGCTGTTTTTCATGCATAATAGACTCACTAAGCCGTTATATTTACTTTCTACACTCGGGGTGCCGTTTCCTTTATGAACTTTCGGTTTTCATTATTCATTGGCTATCGCTACTGGCGAACCAGAAAAGCGAATGCGTTCGCATCCTTCATTACCTTTTTTGCCGTATCAGGTATCTTTTTAGGTGTTGCTGCACTGATTATTGTTAGCTCTGTGATGAATGGGCTAGAAGGTCAACTTAAACAGCGTATTTTAGGTGCAGTTCCGCAATTAACTTTAGTTTCAGAAGCTGGGTTTAATGATTGGCAAGGTGATACCAGTATTATTGTTCAACAAAATGGTATCCATGGCATTGCCCCATCAGTAACCACCCAGGCGATGGTGCAATCCAATCAAAATATCAGTGCTGTTCAAGTGTATGGGGTTTTTCCAGAATATGAACAGGACTTATCTGCAATTATCGCAAATACCTACTCAAGTGCGTTTGAGCAGCTACAAGCCGGTAGTTATAACATTGTTTTAGGCAGTGAATTAGCCCGTAAACTGTCTATTAATATTGGTGATAAAGTCAGATTATTAAGCGGTGATGGAGTGGTTTACTCTCCGTTAGGACCAGTACCTAGTCAGCGTAAATTTACCGTGGCTGGTGTATTTGAAATGGGATCACAAGTTGATGCCGCACTTGCGTATGTTCATTACCAAGATGCAAGGCGATTAATGCGAATTAACCCTAAAGAGATTAACGAGCTAAGAGTGTATTTAGCTGATCCGTTTTCTGCGCCGCAAGTGGGTGAGAAAATCACTGCAGATCTCGCTCAACAAGGCATATCAATTACCACTCGTGATTGGCGTGAAGGGTTCGGACATTTGTTTGCAGCCGTTAAAATGGAAAAGAACATGATGTCGCTGATGTTATCGCTAATTGTTGCCGTTGCAGCATTTAACATTGTGTCAGCGCTAGTGATGATGGTGATAGACAAAACTACCGATGTCGCAGTGTTAAAAACACAAGGTTTAACTACTCAAGCAGTGATGAACATTTTTATCGTTCAAGGCTCACTGAATGCCATTATTGGCCTCGCACTTGGTGCAATTGTGGGTGTAATGATTACGTTGAATTTGAATATTATTTTAAATGTGCTGGGCATATCAGTTTTAGGCGCAGGGCAAATGCTACCTGTTGAGGTATCACTAAGCCAAATTAGTATAATTGTGGTGGGCACGCTAGCAATGACATTAATTGCCACAATTTATCCAGCATTAACCGCTGCGCGGGTTCAGCCTGCCACTGCTTTGAGATATGAATAATGAATGATAAAACCCCAGTGATCCTGCAAGTAAGCCAAGTTTGTAAACAGTTTCATGACGGTGAAACGACAACAAAAGTGCTGTCAAATGTCGATTTGAGTGTTTACAAAGGTGAACAACTGGCCATTGTGGGGAGTTCTGGCTCAGGTAAAAGTACCTTGCTGCATATTATGGGCACTTTAGATATTCCAACATCGGGTGAAGTGACACTGGATGGTGAGAATTTGTATACCTTATCGGCTTCAAGACAAGCTGAAATTCGCAATCAGGATTTAGGCTTTATTTATCAGTTTCATCATTTATTGCCTGAATTTTCAGCGATTGAAAATGTGGCGATGCCAGCCTTCATTCAAGGTCGTGATAAAAAACAAACGTTACAAGAAGCGCAGGCATTACTTGAAAGAGTAGGGCTAGGTCATCGACTTCAACATATACCCGCACAACTATCTGGTGGTGAGCGCCAGCGTGTAGCCATTGCTAGAGCGTTAATCAACAAACCTAAACTTGTTTTGGCTGATGAGCCTACAGGCAACCTTGATGCAAGCAGTGGCGATAGTGTATACGAGCTTATTCGTGAACTTGCCCATCAACTTGGCACAGCGTTTGTTGTCGTAACCCATGATTATAAATTAGCGGCGAAAATGGATCGCCAGCTAACCATGAAAGATGGAGTTCTACAAGACATGGCTGATATTTCGGTTCAACCAACAGCAGCGGACAAGCATTAATGAAGTCTTTATTACCGCTAACGATAGGTTGGCGATTTTATCGCGCTAGACAATCGAATGGTTTTATTGGATTTATTTCTTTTGCCTCTACAGCAGGGATTGCCCTTGGTGTGGCTGTATTAATTCTGGTTCTTTCTGCAATGAATGGCTTTGAAAGAGAATTAGAACAACGTTTGTTAGGTGTGGTCTCCCATGGTGAGTTGTTAAGCGTTAATGAGCCGCTACATGATTGGCAAGCGATTGCTGAAACAGCCACACACATGCCAGATATTGTTGCTACAGCGCCATTTATCAGAATGCAGGGATTAGTGCAAAAACCGGGTGGTTTCCAAGGAATTGTGCTTAACGGTATTGAGCCTAAATATGAGCAGTCAGTTTCAACTCTTGCTGAATTTATGCCAGAAGAAACATGGAATACCTTATCAGTAGCTGAAAATAATATCGTTTTAGGTCGTTCGTTACTCGATAAATTGGGTTTAGATATTGGCGATACCTTATCCATGTATACACCTGATATGAGCCAATCAAATACATTGTCGGCAGCAAAGAGTCATCGCTTTATTGTTGCGGGAGTTTATGATGTTGGTGGCGAAATAGAGTCAACACAGGCTTATGTTTCAATGGCATATTTAGCTAACATTCTTAAACTGCCAGCCAATTCAGCAACAGGGCTTAGGATCACGGTTAATAATGTATTTAGTGCGCCACGCATTACTCGAGATTTAGGCTATGCCCAAAGTCAGTACTTACATTTAAATAATTGGACTCGCTCACAAGGGCATTTGTATCAAGATATTCAACTTGTGAGAATGGTAATGTATTTGGTGCTGGCTCTGGTGATTGCTGTGGCTTGTTTTAATATTGTGTCTACGCTTGTGATGGCTGTCAGGGACAAAAGCTCTGAAATTGCTATTTTGATGACCATGGGCCTAAAACGACCAGCAATAATGTCAATATTTATTATGCAAGGTGGGTTGAATGGCTTTTTAGGCTGCACTATCGGCGCTGTAATTGGGGTGTTGTTAGCAACGAACCTGAGTGCTATCGCCAGTGCAATAGAGCAAACTTTAGGAATACAGTTACTCGCTTCTGATATTTATTTTATTGATTTTTTACCTTCTCAACTACAACAGCAAGATGTCATAGTTGTTGTGGCAATGGGGTTAGTCATGAGTTTATTAGCGACAATTTACCCCGCTTATAAAGCAACAAAAATAGCACCTGCTACAGCTTTAGCTGGCCGATAAAGGCAAAAATAAACGCGCTGAGGCGCGTTTATTTTGTTGCCTCACTATTCAAATCGACTTTTAACAGCATCCCAAATACCTAAAGAGGTGTCAGGAAATAGGTCTATACCTAACCAAGACTTCAATAGATATAAAAGTAATAAGCCGAATAAGGTACTCATCAAAATAAACCCTCCGATGGTGGCAAACATCATTAACATTGACATATTCTTTTCTCGACGGGTGTAAGCACGCTTGTTTTTGCCCAGTAAAAAAACGTAATAAAATCGCCATTTGATAAAGGGAAATTTAAAGGTTCCTCGACTATCTAAAAAATGGCCTCCCCAAGTATTTGGGCCTAAGGCCATTTTTATTGCATTGAGCTGTTCATCAGTAAAGGTTTCTGCAATATTTGAAGGACTGCGCTTGAGCACTTTTTCGATAAGAGGATCTTGTCTGATAGACTTGCTGGAAGACGTGTCGGGAGTATTAGCCATATTAGGTCCATAATTCCTACTATCAAATGACTTAGTAAAAGATGACTAAGTGTCTAAATTAAACCTAGCATATATTTGTTGAGTTACTGAAATTAGTCATGAAAATGAAGATAAATGACGAATAAAACAATAAAGGATTAGTTGATGAGTAATTGCATAATAAGTCATGAATTGAATGGCGATGCTGCCAACATTATTCAGTTTTGGTTTACTGATATTGACTCGGGTTTATGGTTTAAAAAAGACAAGGAATTTGATGCGACGATTAAGCAACAATTTAATCATTTTCACCGTCAAGCTACAGCCGGAGAGTTATTCCATTGGCGTAATACTGCGTTAGGTCGTTTAGCAGAAATCATTGTATTAGATCAATTCTCAAGAAACCTTTATCGAGATTCATCCAAAGCCTTTGCTTCTGACTCACTGGCTTTAGTATTGGCGCAAGAAGCTATTCATTGTGGTGACGATAAACGGCTCAAGCCGACAGAGCGAAGTTTTTTGTATATGCCTTTCATGCACAGCGAATCACTATCGATTCACCAGCAAGCATTAACGTTATTTAAACAAGATGGCTTGGAGTCTAATTATCAATTTGAGCTAAAACATCTAGCGATTATCGAAAGGTTTGGACGATACCCTCATAGAAACATGCTGTTAGGCCGTGAATCTACAGAAGAAGAACTGAGGTTTTTAGAGCAACCGGGTAGCGGTTTTTAAAGCGGACTTCCATGTGGAGACAAATTGGGTAAAGGAAACTTTGATCATTAATCAAGGATTAATACCTTTGCTTTACACGTGTATATGTTTGTGTATAATTGGCGGCGGTTGTACAGGTGTATAGTTAGTGTCGCAACTATTATTCCCCGATGATATTAAATGAGCGAGTTATTAAATAGACATGGTTTCTCGCGAGTGTAGCCACGACATTAACCTAATAGTGCAGAAGGAATTGCAACCCACTCAAACCTCGTGTTTTCGAGAATTGCTTCTTCTTGATGTGGTAAGTCATTGAATTAATTATCGCCCATTGTTAATGGTTCTTATCATTAAATATAATAAATGCCTTAATCCAAAATAAATAAACCTTCTCAGTTGTTATTTAAAGGTTTTTAAGTTGCTGAAATAATTGCTTTTTAAAATAAAACTACTTACATAATCACCCAAAATAATTCTCGGTTAACTCCATTCTCGTTTTTATCCTTAATTAAGCTGATTGATTTAGATAATAGTGGCTGTTAAGTTATTAAAATTATTAATAAATAGAGCTGCTAGTGATCAAGTTTTTGGTAAAGTACCTAAGGGTGTTTATCGGAATTCTCGCTAATACGGTGTTAAGAGGCAAAGAATAGTACGTGCAACAATCACAGATTATGGAAGATAAGATTATTTCAGCAGTGAGAACTTTTGCTAGCTCGATAAACTCGGGTAGCAAAGTCGTCGCTGATATGTCTGAACTAATTGAAGTCACGTCTCAGTTGCCTCTTTCGAGTTTTGACTACTGGGAGCGGTTTATCCGTTCAGAATTCTCTATAGCTATAAGGGAATCTATTCCCCCTAAATGGAAGGCATGGTCAAAACCCAAGGAAGTAGTAACTTGGCTTGATCTTATCAGCTGGGATGGTTACAAGCGTGAAAAAGCGCTTCGAGCCCTATCTGGGGCAGCACCGAATACTTTCTTTTTTTCTCTTGCGGTGCGTAGGCTTAATGATTGGGTGCCTCAAGTTAGAGAGGCCGCAAGGGAAAAGCTTCCTGAGATTGCAAAGGCGACTACCCCAGAATTTGTTGTTGAAGCGCTTTGTATCGTGCTATCTAATTGGAATTCATGGGGCAGGATTAAGGAAGAAGATAAAAATGTTCTCTTACAAATAATTTGTGACGAAGAAATAGCTGAATCACTAAGATCAAAGTTGATTTCATCTACCTCTGGACCAATGCCTTCTCTATTCTCTCAACTTGGTCGAACACCAATTCTTGATAAAAACATTGAAAATATTGCGAGTAGAGCAGCTCAGCCTTCGGTTCGTGCTAAAGCTTACCGTAGCTTATTTGAAGGCAAGATATCATGGATTGAAGGAAGAAAATGGGAATGGACAGATATAAGGTATTGCGAAGGTAGGCTAAAACCTATCGTCGCAGAACGGGAAGTAAGTGTTCAAACATCATTGCTAACTTTACTCAACCTCACTTCGGAAGATAGGTCTTCAATTGTAAGGCGTATTTCAGCAGAGATTTTGATACGAGATCTATCAAATATTGGAGACATTGCTAGGGATTATGCTGAAAAGTTTGCATCAGATAAGTCCCAAGCAGTATCTGAAAGAGGACGGTTTGCTTTAAAGAAACTAGAAGAGATAGATCGTGCAAATGCCACTTAACAAGCAGCAACAGACTCGTCAAACTGTCACTTGTTTTGCAAAAAGCCGCAAAACAAGCGCCAGTTTTACTCGCCGCTGTCCTGGGCGTTAGTTGCCAAGGAGAGTTTAGTGCCAATTTGGGCATTTTGTTATTGTGGCTTAATCGTTGCCGGAACCATTTTTAACCTTTTTGATAAGGATAAAATCAAAACAGTTTAATAAGTTTCCGGTGAAACCTTGTCTGGTATTTCTGCTGTTTCTATTTTCCTAGTTACCTATAATATTGTTGATTTTCAAAACTCAGAACTCTTAAGTACTTTGTGCACTTGCTACGGTTTTTTGGGGCTTATCATGCTCATAGGCATTATCTAAATTATGATAAGTTTAAGTCCGATATTCATAAATCTGCTATGGAAGTGCATGAAAATATGCTCAAAGAGATAGCAAAGATGAAAGAAGCCGCAATTGCAGATGGTGTAGAACCCAAAGATGCTGATGAACAGTTTGCTGAAGTTGAACAGGATTATGATTATGTTGAAACAGAAAAAGAAGCTTATTACCTTTATATTGGGGTGCTAGTTCTTCTTAGTTCTTTAGTTATTCCGTATCTATATGTCTATTTGATTTCGATAGGTGTTGTTGGCAACTAACAAGTTACCCAAAAGGACGAAAAACGCTTGGCTTGCGCTTATACGTCGATAATTTTAGCCAGGTATTTATGCGTCCATTAGTAGGCGCTATGTAAATCTTAGAAAAGGACTTCTTATGAACAAACTATTGATACTTTCATTGACTATTTTGTTTTCCGGTTCGTTATTAGCTAATGATTCAAAAATAGATCTCGATGCGTTTGCGAAGTTGTATTTTGATAAAATGGTCGCCACGCAAAGCCCGACAGCTACAAAAAAAGAATTAGAAGAATATTTAGCATTATTAACCGACGATGTTGGTCACTCGCATCTGCCTTGGGTTACAGATGATTCTCGCTTACCGTCTGGTAAAAGTGATATGCGTAAAGGGATGACATTCTATTTAGGTGCTCATACTGAGTACAAAGCTGAATTATTAGACGTATTTACTTTCAATCAATCAGCTATTGCCATTAGATATAAAGACTACGCTAAAGGTATTCACCCTCAAAATAATCAGCCTATTGAGTACTCTCAAACAATGATGGAAGTACTAGAAATTGAGGATGGAAAAGTGGCTGTCATTCGTAAATATCACGAATAAAATTCACATTCAAGGCGCTCAAGAACGGCCAAATACAGTTAGCCTTGTATGTTCCTTGCTTATTTCCTCAAACAATTTTTTTGCACGCTTGGCGTGGCGTTATGCGTAAGGAGTATCATGCAATTAGAGTCACCACATATTCCATTAGGGATTAGTTTAGATGAAGGTTTAAAAATACTTGAGTCATTTTCTTCTGAAATAGAAAAGCGTACTGATAAAGAAGGTGAATTTTATAAAATCGTCTTTGATAATTGGGAATGTGGTTTCTATGAGAGAAACGGTATCGTAACTTCAACTTGGTATAACGATTCGGCAGGTAGAGAAACTGAAGAAGGCATTAATTCAAAGGTCAATCGCTATTTAAATCGTTACGGTGAAATTAATGACTGGGAAGCTGGAATTAATAACGGTTGGATTCAGTTTTTCATAAATCATACATCAGGTGTAAATATGGCTTATGGCTTACATAAAGATGTTATTCGCTTTAACAGCATTAGATAGTTCAACACGTTAGTCATATATCTGAACATCTATCTGAACATCTATCTGAAGTAGTGCAGCAGTTATCATTGTCACCAGGCTATAAATGTTCTAGAAAGTTGGGCTGACTTAGTTAATGTGAGTGCTGATAAGATGGTAGACGCCTAATTAAGCTAAGTTGTAATAGTGGTTATTGATGTATTTTCAATTTTAAATTCAGTGATTAAGTTTGCTGTTGGATGAATCTGGGTAGTGTTCATACCGGTAAAGTTTACACAGAAAAGACAGCGACTTGTGATACATCGTTTATCCAAGGCGCTATACTTTTTTGCGTAATTCTTATAAATCGGCTGACTATAAATCGACTAACTATAAATCGATTAGCAATAAATCGTTCAGAGAAAAACAGGTTGATTAGTCATTGTGCTGTTCGAAACGAAGCAAGGCTAAATCATCATTACCGTCTAAAACGTGCTTAACAAACGGGTTATTGAAAACAACCTCACTCTTACCAGCGTGCAGTGTAATAGGTGAGTCATTTTTAATTTCTTCAAGGTAAATATCATTGAGCATATGGCTGTAATATTTAATAAAGCTTGGAATAACTAACATTAAGTCAGATGACAATGTCTGGATGAATTTAAAGATATTCATTTTAATGTTTTTATCGATAGCGACCACACTGGCTAACTTAATTAAACCGTTTTGTGCTGCGCAAAAGGCCAAATGCCCGATGATTGAATTATTGTAGTAAAAGCAGACTACTTTTAGTCTTTTACAGTCAATGTGCTCGATGGTTTCATTAAAGTCATATCCACTTTGAGACGCATGTGCGTTATAGATTAATGCTTTCTCATCTTCAGTCATTTCATCAAACCAGAACTCTTTGATTTGATTGATATTATAATTATAAATATTCGGTTTTTCATTGATAGCAGTTTTGTGCTTACGTGCCTTGATAACCACTTTCAATTCATGTTCGTCATACTGATAACATTGGTTGAAGAAGTTGGCTAAACCGACTCTGCGATTTAGCGAAGGCAAGATAGTGCCTTTTTCCCATAGACTGACCATTGACTGATTGATGTTTTTAAATAAGCTATGGTTAGTCGCTAAATCATCGGCAAGTGATTGCTGAGATAAGCGGTATGATTTACGAAACTGTCTTAATACGGTAGCAAAGTTTTCTTTGCAAAAAACTGCTTCATTGAGCTGCGTCGTCACTATCTTCCCCCTGGATACATATGTGAAATGGATTACGTTATTAAATAGACGACGCAAATCCTAGTTAACATATGTGACGAGTGCTACTTATAACAGCTATAAGCTATGCTAATATCAGTGTTGAATTTTGATTTGGTATTGGCGTGTGTATAGAAAGTATTCAGAACAAATTAATTTAAACTACTTACGAATTTTTAATGAGTTATATCGCTCTCGTAGTACAACACTTGCGGCGGCCAAATTAGGTATAACCCAATCTGCAGTAAGCCAAGTTTTGTCCAAATTACGAAATGCCACAGGTGATCCTTTGTTTATCAAAGGGCAAGGGCAGTTAGTGCCGACTGTGCGTGCCACAGAAATAGGTGAAGGGTTAGCAAGCGAACTTATTCAATTAGATAAACGATTCTATCCTGAAGATTTTCTCAATCAAGATGACTTTGATGGAGAAATTAATTTTTCAATTGCGAGTCCGATTATTGATGTGATTGCAAAAGCGTTAATGGATACAGTTGAGAAGGTATTACCTAAAGCTAAGATTAATTTTACTCACTGGAATGATCATAGCTTAGACCAAATTATTAATGGAGATGTGCACATTGGTTTGAACTTATTTCCAATCAATGCACCAAAAGAAATCAGACAAATTCCACTTGTGATTAATCAAGCTGTGTTTATTTCTGCTAAACCGAATCAATGGATTGAGGATGGCATGCAAAAGACTGGCTTTGTTGATCATGATTTTGCTGGGATTATTTTTTCGGGCATTAACCGCTTACAGCCAATTTTAGAGAATAATGATCTGACAAAAGGCTTTAAGTTTAAATATCGTTCAGAGTCGCATTCTTTGCTGTCTCATTATTTACAAAAAGAAAACACCATCTTGTTAGCAGACAAGTTTTCTTGCCATTACTATCCTGACCATTATTATTATGAAGCGCCGAAACGCTTAGCAAGCTTGTTACCATCGCAGTTAAGTTACGCCTTGTATTATTTGCAAGCCAATCACCAAGATCAAATTTATTCTGATTCAGAAAGAGTCGTAAAAACGTTACTTGAACAGTTCAGTTCCACTATCGACATTATTCCTAATCGAAATAAGTTTTAGAGAAAATAATTTAATTAGTAACACGCCTATGTTTAATTAAACATAGGCGCGATAGTTAGACGCGATCGTTATCTTGGAAAGCTAATGTAAAACTAGAGTTTTACCATCAATTTTCCTTTATTTTCTCCGCTAAAGAATAAGTTTAACCCCTCAATAGATGACGTTAATCCATCCAGAATATGCGATCTGTGTTTGATTTTACCTTGCAGCACGTAGGGAGTGAGCTTTTCCAGTAAGCTTGGTACTTCAGAATAATGATCTGGCATGGTAAAACCTTGCACTGTAATACGTCTTTTTAGAATGTTCATCCAGCTTGGTCCTGGCGCAGGTGTCTGTTTACTGTAATCAGCAATCAGACCACAAACCATTACGCGTCCGTGAGGGTTCATTCTGTCTACTATCAGGCTTTGAATTGGACCTGCAGTATTTTCAAAAAATAAGTCGATACCTTGTGGAGCTAACTTGTCTAATTCTGCTGCTAAATCAGCTGTTTTGTAGTTTATGGCTGAATCAAATCCCAGCTCATCAACAATCCAATTGGCTTTTTCATCACTACCAACAACACCAATGACGTGAAGTCCATCTGCTTTAGCAAGTTGGCCAACAATAGAACCGACAGAGCCCGCAGCGCCTGTTACTATTATTGTTTCACCCACTTTAGGTTTGCCAACATTGAACAACCCCTGTGTTGCTGTAAGCCCTGGAAGCGCGAACACGGATAGAATAGTTTCATCAGGTAAAGGTGCATCTACTTTATTTAAGCCTTTTCCGTTACTGTGGAAATACTCTTGCCAACCCATCATACCCATCACTCGATCGCCTACTTTAAAATCAGGATGATGACTTTCAACGACTTCGCCAACGCCACTACTGCGCATGACCTCACCTAAGTTTACCGGGGGGATATAGCTGTCAGTATCTGGTTGCATCCAACCAAACATAGCGGGATCCAGTGACATATAGTTTTGCTTTACGAGAATTTCCCCCGGGTTAACCTTTGGCATTGGTAAGGATACGATTTCAAAAATATCTTGAGTAATTGGTCCGCCTTGTGGGCGTTTGACTAAGTTAATTGCAGTAAATGTACTCATTTTGCTTCCTTCAATGAGATCGATAATTAGGTATCGGTGTGAATAAGATAAACAGTATTATTACTTTGATTATTAATAAGATATAGTGGGCTAATTGTCTTTCTTTATTGCTTTTATGACAATAATGGGTGGGGTATGGATCAATTAAGAGCGCTTAAATATTTTATCAAAGTGGTAGAAACTGGCAGTTTTACTCACGCAGCCAAAAGCTTTTCGGTACCTGCTTCTTCATTATCAAGGCGAGTGGCAGATCTTGAGACAAGCTTAGGTGCGACGTTATTGAAACGGTCAACTAGAGCCGTATCATTGACTGAGATTGGCGCAGAGTACTATCAACAAGTATCACAACTTTTGCTGCAGCTTGAACAAAGCAATGAAGCAGTAAGAACGTATCAAACAGAGCCAATGGGAAAGCTGAGAATAAGCGCCATGGTTGGTATCGGCAGAGAAGTGCTTATTCCGCTTTTAGATGAGTTTTCTCGCTTATACCCAAAAGTTATTTTAGATATTGAGCTTAGTGATGAATTGTCCTCGGTTGGTCGTGATGATGTAGACATCGCTATTAGAGGTGGTTATGCCCCAAATGATCGCGTTATGGCGATTAGATTAATGGACAATCAATTTATCCCTGCTGCAACTCAGCAATACCTCGACACAATGGGAACGCCAACACATCCATCAGAGCTGCAAGATCATAAAGGGTTATATTATCGCTCACCAAATGGTCGTGTACCTTGGCTGAGTAAAATAAATGGTCAGTGGCAAGACGTATCAGCACCAGCTGCAGCGATTAGCAATGTGGGGGAGTGGCTAATTGCAAAGGCAAAACAACATCAAGGTATTTTGATGATGCCACGCTGGGTTTTATCGCCGTTTTTAGCCAGTAGTGAATTAACTGAGTTACACTTTGAGCCACCTTTGTCAGCCACTCAAAGTGAAGATTTTGGCGTATATTTGATTTATCAAAAACACCGCTACCATGTGCCAAAAGTCAAAGCAGCAGTGGATTTTTTAGTGGCTAGAATTAAACATGCTTAACCTATTAATCATTCACAAAAGGTAAGGTATTAGGAATGAAGACAACTAAAAAGCCCATTCAAGTACCGCAATTGAATACACAACGATTAACAATACGGGCTTTTCAATCTGATGATTTAGCTAATTTTGCAGCTTATCGAGCGGATCCCATCATTGCTCAATACCAAAGCTGGAATGATTACACTGAAGAAGATGCCCTGCGGTTTTATTCTAATATGGATTACCAAATGTTCGGTGTTGCAGGCCTTTGGTTTCAATTGGCCTTGATTGAAAAAGACTCGCAACAGTTAATTGGTGATATCGCACTACATTTTGTTGATGAGCAGCAGGTTGAAGTCGGTTTTACCTTAGCAAGAACGGCACAAAAAAAAGGTTACGCAACTGAAGCGATGAAATCAGTGATTGATTATTTATTTTCTGTATTGAAAAAACATAGAATTACCGCAACAACTGATGCTGAAAATAGTGGGTCAATGACACTATTGATGCGGCTTGGCTTTAGAAAAGAAGGGCATTTTATACAAAACATATTTTTTAAAGGAAAATGGGGGGATGAATGCGCGTTTGCACTATTAAATAAAGAGCACCTTTCCTATGAGTCTGCTTGAAGTATATAAAGGAGAGTGGTGATGTCTTGCAATGACTGTGAAGAGTCCATTTTTAAGCAAAAGATAGGTCGTTGCCGAGCGTGTATGATGCAACTTACTGTATTGAGTCTTATCTGTTGGCCGTTGTGGTGGTGGAATTATGCTGATAACCCGACGTTGGTTGAATCGATTGCGTTACTGTTTTTCTGCATTGCATTTTCTGGACTGTTAAGTTTGCACTTAGTGGTACTGATTTATCGAAAATTATCAGCATCTGAATAAATATGTGCAGCTAACTCTCATGTATTCTCGTTTCAATCACACTTGCTTAAAGTCGATTTTAGAAAGTAAAAAGCCAGCTTAAATGCTGGCTTTTCATTCAATATCACGGTTTAGGTTAGCTTCTTTTTTTCCACTTAAATAGTATCGAATATTTCCATAGACTTTTAATCACAAAGAAGCTGATTAACGCAAAAATTGCCCCCAAAATAACACAACCTAACAAAAATGGTGGACCGATTGTACCGATTGAACTTTCAACCCATTGCCAACTGGCTTCAAATGCGAAGTCAGTCGTATCCATCCCGAGGATATTTGCACCTAATAGGTAGGCAGCATAAAACATAAACGGCATGGTAATCGGATTAGTTAACCAAACTAGCGCAACGGCGAGGGGAATATTAACTTTGAAATAAATGGCCATACCTGCAGCAATAACCATTTGAAAAGGTAAAGGCAGCCAAGCAACAAAAAGGCCAATAGCAAATGATCCTGGCGCTGATTTTCGATTCAACGTCCATAAATTGGGATCATTTAATAAGCTGCCAAATATACGTAAATACTTATGATTACGTATTGTTTCAGGCTTCGGCATAAATTTTTGTAATAATTTTTTTGGCATATACGCGATTACTGTCTTTAATTAATCAATGATAAATCGATTCATTTATGGTTTTTGCGCCAGTATGCTTTTTAGCAATTTGCTGCCAAGCCTACTTCCTATATGGATGGCGTCTATCACTTTGATAATAGTGTTAGTAACTTTTAAAAAGTGGTCGTTCATCAGTGGAACACTTTTTGGAGTGTTGCTAGTTTCTATTTGTTTTAATTCACTATTTTCTTCACAAGAATCAAATATCCCTGTCAAAAAACAATTTAAGGCAGAGATAGTATCACTAGTTAGCGAAAACAGCGACTGGATAAGTTTCGATATTCGGCTGCTTTCTGAACAAAGTCGCTTTTATGACCACTACTATAGACTCATTTGGCAGCAACCGCCTGAATTAAAAGTCGGTCAAACTTGGCTGTTAAATGCCAGACTTAAACCGATTACCAGCCCGCTTAATCAAGGTGGTTTTAATCAACAAAAGTACCTATTAAGCCGTCATATCGTCGCAAAAGGCACGGTGAAGCAAGGGGAGTTAGTCGCCTATTTTGCGCCTTTTAGGCAAACAATCATAGATAACCTAACACCTGTATTAAGGAGCTTAGACAATAGCGCTGTTATGCAGGCGTTACTATTTGGCGACAAATCATTATTATCCAAGCCGCAATGGCAACAGTTACGTCAAACTGGAACTGGGCATTTAGTGGCTATTTCTGGCTTGCATTTATCCGTTGTTTTTGGACTTTTTCTATTATTATCACGTGGGATACTGTTTACATGTTGGCCGCATTCTAGTCGCAGAAACTTGCTTTTATCTATGCTCATAGCAACTGTGTTTGCTTTGGGTTATGGCTATTTAGCTGGTTTTGCCATTTCAACACAACGTGCCTTGGTGATGTTGCTTGCACTTGTGGTCCTCACCATGGTCAATCAATATGCTTCAACATGGCAGCGACTCATTTGGGCGTTATTTGCTGTTTTATTAATTGATCCTTTCGCGAGTTTAAGTGCTGGTTTCTGGCTGTCTTTTAGTGCGCTGGCCATTATTTTATTGACCATTGACTATACCTCGCTTCAACAACAAACCGCGCTTTCACAAGAAAGTGATAGCACTGATTGTATAGATAGTGTTGATTCTAATAGGGAACAACTAAGCCTTTATCAGCGTTTTGTTCAAGATCACCAAACCAGGTTTAGACGTTTAACCAGTCAAAGTAAGGCTTTTTTTGTTGTATTTTGGGCTGTGCAATGGCGGTTGGCATTAGCTTTAGGTTTGGTGCAAGCGGTATTGTTTGGCACTTTCTCATTTCACAGTATTTGGGTTAATTTCCTTATGGTGCCTTGGTTTAGCTTTGTGGTTATTCCATTAAGCATTATTGCTTTGGTGCTCAATTTACTGTTGATGATAATGCCCATACCACAAAACTGGTCGTACATACTTGGCGAAACTGTAATGCAATTAGCTGATTTGTCACTTAGCCCTTTTCAGTGGTTAATTAGCTTTAGTGACGCTTGGCCACTCGCTTTAGTGAGGTTGCCAGATAATCTCATCTTTAGTGTGGCTTTCTTCATATTGGGACTATTTTTAATAAAATGGTCAGTGCATAAAACATGGCGAGTCGTATCAAGTTTATTGTGTATTCCCTTTGTCATGTTGACAGTGCAGCATTGGACTTTACATCACATTGATCCATTTCAGCACGCCGATAATGAGCCAATCATTACAGATTCAACGCTAAAGCCGATTCATTGGCAAGCGCATGTTATTGATGTAGCTCAAGGCATGTCGGTACTACTGCAGCAGGGCAATCGTGGTGTACTTTATGATACAGGCGCCGCGTATGGGGAGAGTTTTTCTTATGCAGAGCGAGCTATTGTCCCTATGTTACAGGCAAAAGGGGTTACTCAATTAGATTACGTCATTGTGAGCCATAATGATAATGACCACGCAGGAGGGTTAAATGTCATAACCAAATATTACCCAGAGGTGATTGTCATAGCAGAGCAAGCCGTTATCGATAAAAGTATTAATGTAAGCTCTGAGCTGGCTAATGAAGCGCCAGCACATTTGCTTTGCGAAAATAACCAAATAAAGTGGCTTAACTTAACCATTGAGATGCATATTAATACACTTGAAAGTAATGATAATAACCGCTCCTGTGCTGCTTATATTATTGATACTCAACGGCGGCTATTTTTGGCTGGGGATATTGAAAAAGAAACTGAGTATGAATTCCTTAAGCGAGAAGTTTTAGCCCCCGTTGATGTGTTACTTGCACCGCATCATGGGAGTCGAACATCGTCTACACTAGACTTTATCGATGCAGTGTCACCAAAGCATGTTATTTTTACCGCAGGCTACGCGAATCAATATGGATTTCCTAAAGAAGATATTCAAAATCGTTACAAACTTAAAGGAGCTAAAACACTTGTTAGCGGTGACGCGGGTCAGATTAGTATAGATTTTGAACCATCAAACTATGCTATTCGTGAATATCGTTCAGATATTGCGCCATTTTGGTATAACAGCCTGTTTAGATTTGGTGAGAAAGTTAAAGCAGAGTAGAATAACCCTTTGTTTGCTATTCAAGTGTTAACGTAATCAATGACAACAACTAATAACGAAATGTCGAGCGTATTTAAACGCCTTCTTACTTATCTCATTCCGATGAAAGGAATGTTTTTGTTAGCAATCTTAGGTCTGTTAACTTACGGCTTAGTCGACGCCGCTTTTATTGCGTTCATTAAACCTTTTATCGATGAAGGCTTTAGTCAAACGCCTAATGTCGTTGGTGGCGTAGAAGTTCCGACCCACGGCGGATTTAATGCCAACAAAGACATTATGTTAATGGCGCCACTTGTGGTCATTGGTATGTTTACACTTCGGGGGATTGCGAATTTCGTATCGACCTATTGTGTATCCTACATGAGTGCTAAGTTAATCATGGATATGCGTCAGCAAGTGTTTGAACATTATTTACGCTTACCTGTCAGTTATATTGACCGAGAAAACAGTGGTAATTTAATTTCTCGAGTTACATTCGATACTGAACAAATCGCCCGTGCATCCGGCAGTGCACTTATTTCTATAGTACGTGACTCGATTACAGTCATTGCAATGTTAGCCATCATGTTCTTTTATTCTTGGAAATTATCCCTGTGCATATTAGTGATTGGCCCATTAATGGGGATAGTTATAAGCCTTGTCAGTAAACGCTTTCGCAAGGTTTCTAAGCAAATCCAATCAGCTATGGGTGGGGTCACAGCGACGACAGAACAAATGATCAAAGGCCACAAAAATGTATTGGCGTTTGGTGGTCAAAAAACGGAAGTTAATCGTTTTTTCAAGGTGAATGATTCTAACCGTCATCAAAATATGAAGTTAGCTGTCGCCCAAGCAATCAGTCAGCCAGTGATTATGATTATCGGCTCATTTGCTCTTGCGTTTGTATTATATGCCGCAACATTTCCTGGATTAAAAGAAGAACTGACCGCGGGTACTTTTGCTGCTATTTTAGGCGCTATGATGGCGATGCTGCAGCCAATTAAAAACTTAACGCGAGTGAATGCTGAATTTCAGCGTGGTATTGCAGCGTGTACAACCGTGTTTGAGCTACTTGATACCGCCCCTGAATCTGATACGGGTGAATATGAAGTGGCACGAGTTAAAGGTAACTTGAAATTCAATAACGTGACATTCAGTTATCCAGACACTGAAAAGCCAGCGTTAACCAATATTGATTTTGAAGTAAAACAAGGCAAAACCATTGCTTTGGTTGGCCGAAGTGGGTCAGGTAAGTCGACCATTGCCAGCTTAATGACGCGTTTTTACACTGGTGTTTCTGAAGGTGATATTACCTTAGATGATGTCAGTATTTATGATTACAAATTGAAGTCTTTGCGTAATCAAGTCGCCTTAGTATCACAACAAGTGACTTTATTTAACGATACTATTGCGAATAACATTGCATATGCCTACCCAGGTGAAGTGACTCGAGAGCAAATTGTTAAAGCCGCTGAACTTGCTTATGCAATGGAGTTTATCGAAACCCTACCAGAAGGCTTAGATACCGAAGTCGGTGAGAATGGCGTTTTGCTATCGGGTGGACAGCGTCAAAGGATTGCCATTGCTCGTGCTATGTTACGTGATGCGCCTGTACTTATTTTAGATGAAGCAACCTCGGCTTTAGATACTGAATCTGAAAAAGCCATTCAACATGGGTTAGATAACTTACGTCACAACCGTACATCCATTGTTATTGCACATCGACTTTCAACGATTGAATCTGCAGATGAAATTCTTGTTATCGACCAAGGTAAAGTTGTCGAGCGCGGTGCGCATGCTGAGCTAGTTGAGCAAGAAGGCGTTTACGCTAACTTGTACAAAATGCAATTTGGTAATTAAATGCAGGCGTTAGTTAACAAAATTTGGTATCAAGGTCATCCGGCAAAATGGTTGCTTATGCCATTGAGCTGGTTATTTGGGCTTATTACTTGGTTGCGTCGCCTTGGGTTTTCACTCGGGATAAAACAAGCTGAAACTATACCTGTACCTGTGATTGTCGTGGGTAATATCACAGCTGGGGGCAGTGGCAAAACGCCTACCGTTATCTACTTAATTGATTTACTTCGCCAGCATGGCTATAAGCCTGGGGTAATAAGCCGCGGATACGGGGTAAAAATTAATGGCGTGAAAGCCGTTAATTTAACCGATAAAGCGGTAGATGTGGGTGATGAGCCAGCCATGATTGTGGCGCGTACAAACGTTCCCATGGTGGTTGGCGCTAAGCGTATTGATGCGGCGCAGAAGTTGTTATCTGATTTTGATGTTGATGTGATTATTAGTGATGATGGCTTACAGCATTATGCCTTAGCCAGAGATATCGAACTTGCGATTGTAGATGGGCAAAGACGATACGGTAATGAATGCTTAATTCCTGCAGGGCCATTACGAGAAGGCATTTGGCGATTAAACACTATTGATTGGGTGATCAACAATGGTGGTTCAGCGCAAAATGATGAAGTGGCAATGCAATTAGCACCGTGTTCATTAACAAGGGTGGACTCTGCAGCGTCTTCTAATACCTCATCTTGGCAATCTGAACCCGCAGTGGCTATTGCGGGGATTGGTAATCCGCAACGTTTTTTCGATAGTCTTAGCGCGTTAGGGTACGACATTGTTCAAACTCATGAGTTTGAAGACCATCAGGCATTTGATAAACAGGTATTAGCGCAACTCTCTGAAGAGCATCCATTGATAATGACAGAGAAAGATGCGGTTAAATGTCGCGATTTTGCACAACAAAACTGGTGGTATCTGCCAGTAAATGCGAAGCTTAATAAAAGTTTTGATCAAGCATTTTTGAATAGACTAGAACAAGTCGTCAAAGTTAAACAAGGAAACCTCCATGGCGTTCGATAAAAAATTACTTGAGATTGTGGCTTGCCCAGTATGTAAAGGTAAGTTGGAATTTGATAAAGAAGCAGATCAATTGATTTGTAAAGCTGACAAGCTCGCTTATCCAATTACTGAAGGCATTCCTGTGTTGCTTGAAAACCGAGCATTACCGCTAGAGCCTTAAAAAATCATTATTAAAAAAGCGCCTTTAAGGCGCTTTTTTTTTGATTTAAATCCCATGCTACATATCAATTCGTTGGTTAACTATTGTGCACTTGTTGTTATTAGTATGTAGGTACTGATTATAGAGTAATTGCACTATTTATACACTGACGTAAAAGTCAGCCAGTTCACCTCGAAAAATTTGAAGTCTATGTCTTATAGCTTAGATACTGAATACTTAATTTGGTATGGCGGACAAAAAATGACTCAAATGCATTCTTTTCAGGACAAAGTCGCACAAATGCTTATTTTAAATGAAGGTGTGCGTATCAGTCATTTTGAATATCAAGGTAAGCGCTATTGGCTTAAACAAGTTGAAAAGTTATCTGGAGCGATGCGCTTTTTAAAATCTGATTCAGCCGAAGCCTTATACAAAGAAACTCAAGTTTTGAAACTTTTACAAAACGATGGTGCACCAGTTCCCAAGGTACATGCCAGTGGCGATGGATATCTCGTTGTTGAAGATGCAGGGCGCACGGTTAGGGATTGGCTTGAAAGTGATGATATAGCCAGTGATGAATTACAGCGTATTTTGAATGATACCAGTAAAGGTTTAGCTCATTTGCATTTGATGGATCATGCACATGGAAGACCGGCTTTACGCGACATAAGCTGGGATGCCGGTGAAGTTAAATTTATCGATTTTGAGGCCAATCAGCAAAAGGGCACCTTGTTGAACCAACAAATTCGAGATGTATTAGTTTATGTGCATAGCCTATACCGCTACATAAATGATAAAGAAAAGATTTCGGCTGCGATAACGGCTTATCGACAAGCTGGTGGTGAGGTTATTTGGCAACAAGCCAAGCAATTTTTAAAGTCTTGGCAATGGTTATACTATTTTGCAAAACCGTTTCAAGGTATAGGTGGTAAAGATTTAAAACCAGTGTATTGGGTGCTATGGCACTTTAGGTACCATTAAATAAAAAGCCGCTTGTCACTGCTACGCTGATAAGCGGCTTGTTTTAGAATGAATCGCTTTATTCAAATAAGTAGATGATTAGCGAGGTTTTAAGTCTTTATATAAAGTATCGATCCACTTTTTCTCCGTGATAAAACCCCAGCTCCAATCTTTCCATTTCTCAGGTACGCCACTTGCTTGTACTTGCGCTAGTGTTTTACCTTCAGTGAGCTCTTTTTCCATCCATAGAATATTTTCATCAAGCATATGTTTGAACTTTAATAAATCATCCTGAGTGGCCAGCGAACCATGACCTGGGATTATCTGTGTCTGTTTGTCTATTAATGATATAACCTTTGAAACATTGTCTCGATAACCAATAACAGAGCCACCACCATTTAAATCAACGTAAGGGAAGCGGTCTTTAAAAAATAAATCCCCCATGTGTATAACGTTATCATTTTTCCAAAACACCACACTGTCTCCATCAGTATGTCCTGGCCCCATATGCTTCAGAGTTAACGTGTCATTGTTAAAATGAATGGCAACATCCTCGGAATAAGTCACAACGGGCAGGGCTGCTTTTGGGGTATCTTGCTTGGCACTGAGTCTTTTCAGTACATTGTGATGAGCAAATATGATCCCTTGTTCACCAAAGTGGGCATTACCGCCAGTATGATCGCCGTGATAATGGGTATTAATGACGTACTTAGGTTGTCCTGGTTGAATTTTATTTAATGATTGACTGATTTTATCTGCGAGTGGTGCAAATTGATCATCGATAATTAATATGCCATCTGCACCAGCTGATACACCGATATTACCGCCAGAGCCGGTAAACATATAGGTTGTGGGTGTAAGTTGCTGTGAGGTGATTTGAACATCTTTAAAGCGGTCATCATCAGCATAAACTGCAGTGCTAATTAATGATAGTGCGATTAATTTACTGAACAATCTTAGTTTCATCTGTTGTGTCCTGTTTTAATATTCACGCCTTTGGCTAGATTAACTAGCACAAAGGCATGAGGCATCCATATTACACAGTCCAAGGTAACAGCTTTTTCGCTCTCTTGTCAGCTAAACCTAATTTAACTGATGATTGATAACGAATTCGATATAGCGCTTGATAGCAAAGAGGCACTAAATACAAACTGGTGACGGTAGAAAAACTTAACCCGCCAATAATGGCAATGGCCATAGGTGAGTATGGTGGCCCACCGCCGCCGATTTGAGTGTCTCCCATGGCTAAAGGAACAAGCCCTAGCACAGTGGTCGCGACTGTCATCAATACTGGACGTAATCGTGTAACACAGATGGCAATAATGGTGTCTGATAAGTCAGATAATTTTGGCGTCATTTGGTTTATTTGATCCACCAATACAATACCGTTATTTACTACGATGCCCATCAAGATAAGGATCCCAATCATTGCCATAACCGACATTGGCGTACCTGAAATCCACAGTGCCCAAAAAACACCCGTGATTGAAAACAAGATTGAACTGATAATCGCTGTTGGTAATAACAGGGATTCAAATAAAGCGGCCATGACGATATAAATCATGGCTAGCGCTAATATCATATTGACGGCCATAATCGACTGGTCTTCATCTTGTCGTTGGAACCCACCACGTAAACTGTAGCCATAACCATACGGGAAATTAATGGTTTCCATGACTTGTTCAATTTGCTTTTGAGCCTCTTCTGTAGTGATGTCATTGACATTAGCGCCAATGGATAGGGCTGTTTGGCGATTGTAATGTCTAATCGTATCAAAACGAGGTTGAATATTGATTTCAGCTAAGTTATCGAGGTTATACACTCGTTGACCTTGGCGAATAATAGGCAGTTGTTTTAACTTTTCTAAAGAGTGTTGCCAACTTTTATCATAGGCTAATTCGATACGTAACTCGCCATTAGGATCGTGTCTGAATGAACGCAGTGGTGAGCCTCGAAGTGCCATTGAAATATGAGAGGCTATTTCATTGAGGTTTAGGTCAAGCCTAGCAGCCATTTCACGGTCAATTTTAATCACAACCTCTTGTTGCGCTGCATTCACTTCAGAGCGCACGTCTTCTAAGCCGTCAATCGCACTCAGCAATGGTACAACTTGCTGACTAATCTTGATAAGTTCAGACGTTGAACGACCCGTTAATGTAATGCGTAATCCTGAGTTTTCATTTCCCCAACCAAATTGTGGTGAAGCGGCGGCATATTTAGGGAATCCTTCTCGGATCTGCGCTTTTAACTCAGACATTGGGGTTTCGATATCTTTTAATAGCAAGATGGTGGTTTGAATGCTATCAGCTGAGTAATAGCTATATACAGAGTCGATTTGAAAGGCGTCTTTATTGGCATAAAGATAGTCTTCCATTTGATTGATCATCGCTTCAGTGACTTTGAGGTTATGTCTGCCTTCAAGTTGGTAATTAATATATAAACGGTCATTACCTTCACCATCTGATTGGTCCTGTTGCACCAAGCTCAATGGCAATGCTGTTGAGGCTAATAGGAACACGGCTAACACCCCTGAGGCCTTCGAATGCGTTAAAATCCAAGTTAAGCTTGTTTGATAAAACTGACGTAACTTAGACTCTTTTTCCTCGGTATCAATTTCGAAATGTAATTTGGTCAATAATAATGGGATTAATGTCTTTGCCACTAACAGTGATGCGGCAAGAGAAATACAAATTGAAATCGCTACATGTTCAAGGAAAATGGTCAGCTCAACTTTAACACCCACAATATTAGGTAAAAAGACAATGGCAGTGGTCAGCGTGCCAGCAAGTACTGCTAAAGCAACTTTTTCAACACCAGTTAACACGGCTTTTTCATTGGCTTTTTGACAGCGTGCTAAGGTATCTTGCTGACCTGTAATACCACTACGTTGCTTTTCTTGCAGTACGCTTTCGGTTACAACAACCGCATTATCAATCAGCATACCCACTGCCAGTAATAACCCCATCATCGATAAGATATTCAAGCTATAACCCAGTAAGTACATACCTGCTAACGTCATACAAATTGAAATAGGTACTGACGACACCACCACTAATGTCATTTTTAAGTTGCGTAAAAATAAGTACAGTACGCCGAATGATAGAAAAGCGCCCATCAATCCTGATAGCAGCAAATCTTTAAGTGAAGACTTAACACCATAGGCCTGATCTTCCATGACAAATAACTTGATGCCTTGAAATTGTCTGTCTTGTTTAGTTTGTTCAATGACCTTTAATACTCGCTCTGACACATGCACTAAATTTGCACCAGATTCTTTAAACACATCTAAACCAACAGCATATTTTTGGTCTAAATGTCGACCTTCAAACGCCTCTGGAAGCGTAAAGGTCACTGACGCTATGTCACCTAGGCTGGTTGTGGTATTGAGTTTAACTGCTTTGATATCTTCAATAGATAAAAACTCGCCTTTTGGAGATACTTGAAAAACACGGTCATTGTTACGGATGGTACCAGCACTTATGACAAAGTTTTCCATTTGTAGTCGTTGGCGAAGCTGTGCAGGGTTGATACCAGAAGCTGCTAACTTATCGGCATCGAGCCTAATTTCAATTTGCTTTTGATCAACGCCATACAAAGTGACTTTTGATACGCCTTCAATACGCTCTAAGGGTTTGCGAAGTTGCTTATCTAGCAAGTCGAATGCATTGGATAACTCGCGCTCACTTGATATACGAATAGTGAGCACTGGCATATCTGCAGTAGAGAATTGCTGAATGAGCACTCGTTCAACATCTCTGGGTAATAAATGCCTTACCGAGTCGATTTTTTCGCGTGCTTCTAGGCTTTTGGTGGCGACATCTTGCCCCCATTTCATATTGAGCTGAATATTTGCTCCATCTTGAGATGAATTAGAGCGTACCTCTTCAATACCACTCATTGTTGCTAACGACTCTTCTAGAACACTGGTGATATCTCGTTCAACCTCAGCAGGCGTTGACCCTTTATAAGGCACGTTTACCTGAATTTGTGGAATATCAATACCTGGAAACATTTCCAGTGGCAGTAGCCTGCTAGAGGCCATGCCGAATAATAATATTGCCAGAAAAAACATGCTGGTGGTCACGGGGCGCTTAATGGCTAATCGAGTTATGCTAAAGCTCTGTTTAGCTTGATTAATATTATTGTTATCCATTATAACTGCCCCTCTGATGCTAAGGTCGGCGCCACTTCCGTTTGCGTTACTTGATAACGTTTTTTATCAAATATGCCGTATAGGGCTGGAATAACTAACAGCGTTAACATGGTCGACATTGATAACCCAAAAATAACAGTAATTGCCATAGGTGCACGTATTTCACTACCATCACCTAAACCAATTGCCATTGGTAGCAAGCCCAGTGTTGTGGTTAACGTTGTCATCATAATTGGGCGTAATCGCGATTTAGCTGCGGTGCTAATCGCTTCATCTTTATCATGACCTTCTTTTCGAAGTTGATTGATTCTATCGACCAAAACAATCGCATTGTTAACAACAATACCTGCGAGCATTATTAGTCCGATAAAGACAACCACACTTAAGTGAGTGCCTGTTATAAACAGACCGATAACACTGCCACCAACAGCCATGGGTACAGCAATTAGGATTAGTAACGGATGCAATAAAGACTCGAACTGACTTGCCATCACCAAATAAACTAAAAAGATAGCTAATACCAAGGCAATTTTTAATGAATCAAACGAGTGCTCCATTTCTTCGTTTTGTCCACCGAAGCGTGCTTGAATGGAAGACGGAAATTGCTGTTGATTAAGTATTTGTTGGGCTTCTTTTACTGCTTCACTTAAATCACCATAACTGAGGTTTGCCGATACGATTGCCACACGTTGTTGGCTAACACGGTTAATGGCTGATGGGCCCACTTGTAATGAGACATCAGCTACAGCACTTAATGGAATCGGATATTGACTATTAGGGTTAATAATCAGCGAATTGACATCTTCAATGTGATTTCTTTCATCTAGTTCGCTTCGCACTAAAATATCAACTTTACGGTCACGAACTGTGTATTGGCTTGCTATAGTCCCGCCTACACGCTGAGCAATTCTACTGGCAACGGTAGGTGCGTCCATATCTAGGGCTGCTAAACGGGCATGATCAAAGCGAATACTGATTTCAGGTTGTCCATCACGTAGACTCGTATTGATATCGCTAAATCTTGTTGATTGTGACAAGGCAGAAACCAGTTGGTCACCACTTTGCTTTAACTGGGCTAAATCATACCCAGAGAGTTCAATTTCAAGCGGTGTTTTAAAGCTAAACAATTCAGGATGTTCAATTTTTGCATCTAAGGCTGGAATACGCTTGGCGGTTTCACGTAACGTATTAGCCACTATTGTAAATGCGTCAGGATTGGCTAGTACAACTTGTAATCGTCCCCAATTTTCTCCACCTCTAGCGGTATCAGAAGTCATTAATCCACCACTACCTGCTTGGCTGAAAGTGTGTTTCACATTGCCACTATCGCTAATGGAAAATGCCAATTGCTCAAGCACTGCATCAGTTTTTTGAACGGCAGTACCTGGTGGAAGTAAAATTTCGACATAAAACTCCCCTTGGTTCATTGGAGGAATAAGCTCCACACCTAATCTTGGGAATAAGCTACCAGCCCCCACGGTTAACATGAGTGCAATAACCACAGTCACCATTTTATGGCTCATTGCTTGGCGTAATACACGATGGTATATCGCCTCAATGAATCGATAAAACAAATTAAAACCTGCGCTTAATGGACGCATGAACAAGCTGAAAAACCAAGACGTAAAGCGGGTTAGTATGATGACAAGATTAAGCAATAAGGTTGGTAGATAACTGAGTATAAGTTTAAAAGGAAAACCTAAAATAGCCTTGGTGTAATAGGCGAACTTTGCTTTTTTACTCGTTGGTTTTTCAATCGGAGTAGTGGTTTGCTCTACAGGTAGTTGAGTAAAACCTTGTCTAGAAGCAAGCATTGGAATCGCTGTGAGGGCGACAAATAATGAAGCCAGTAAGGCGAAGGTCACTGTGAGCGCTTGGTCAGAAAATAACGCCCCTGCAATACCATCAACAAACACAAGCGGGACAAATACGGCGAGGGTGGTCAGTGTTGAAGCAAAGATAGCGCCAGCCACTTCTTTACTGCCAGTAACGGCAGCATCTAACCTTGCCATGCCTTTTGATTTATAGCGGTCAATATTTTCAAGTACCACAATAGCATTATCAACTAACAAACCTATGGCTAATGCGATCCCGCCAAGCGACATTATGTTCAAGCTAATCTCTGCAAAGTACATCATATTGAATGTGGCGATAACAGAGAATGGGATTGAAATTGAAATGATAAGTGTGGCAATGATGTCTCTTAAAAATAAATAAATGACTAGCATCGCAAGCAAACTACCAAATAGGGCAGCTGTGGTGACTTCACTCACTGCACTTTGGATAAACTCTGATTGGTTATAAATGACTTTTAGTTGATTATCTGCCGATTCTTGATTGATATTAGCAAGCTCTGCTTGCACCTTTTTAGCAACAGAAACGGTATTAGCATCACCTTCTTTATAAATAGCCAGTTCTATAGACTCGACATCACCGATACGGGTGACATCACTGCGTTCTTTATAGCTGTCGACAATATCAGCCACTTCCGATAATCGAATTAATGTTTGGCCTTCACGGTAGATGATGACGTTTCGTAATTCATCTAGGCTATTAAATTGATTGAGGGTGCGTACAAGGTATTCTTTATCTCCTTGTATCACTTTACCTGCTGATAAATTTATATTTTCTTGATTAATACGACGCTTAATATCGTCGGCATTTAGGTTTAACTGCTGTAATTTTTGCTGGTTAAGTAAAATATGCACTTCTTGCTCTAATCCGCCAGATAACCTAACTGCGGCCACACCAGATAGTGCTTCAAGGCGACGTTTTAGTTCTTCTTCAGCAAAAGTGCGTGTGGTTTTTAATTCAGATTCAGTTGCGTCAGGAACCGATAACGCCAAACGCATGATGGGATCCAAATTAGGGTTAAATCGCAGTAAAAGCGGCTTATTAATATCTAGAGGTAACTCAATAGTATCGATTTTTTCACGTACTTCGAGGCTTGCCATATCCATATTCGTGCCCCACTCGAATTCCAGGACAACATCGGACATTCCAGAGCGAGAAATTGAACTGATTTTCCGCAAACCTTTTACGACTCCAACCGCTTCTTCAATGGGTTTAGATATAAGCTGTTCAACTTCAACTGGCGCAGCGCCATCGTAGGCAGTACGTACAGTTACACTTGGATAGCTTAGGTCGGGTAGTAACTTAACCGAAAGTCGAGTAAAGCCCACCATGCCAAACAACATAATGGCAAGCATAAACATCCACACAGTAACCGGGCGTTTAACCGAAGTATTAATCAATGACATAGTGACTTCCTTATTGCGCTGCTAGGCTGTTTTTGGCATAAGAAAGGGGCGTGATCACTTCGACCAAAGATTGATCCTTCAGGTTTTGCTGACCACGAATGACGATTTGTTCACCTTGTTCAACACCTGAAAGGATTTCAACTTTATCTTTTTCTCGATAGCCCAGTTTGACTTCTCGACGGGTTGCGGTGTTATCTTCGATAACATACAAGGCTTGAGTATCATCTTGATTAATAACCGCGTTGAAAGGAACGGTAACAACGTTTTTGTGAGTGTCATATTTTAATTCTACTCGGGTAAACATACCGGCTTTTAGTTTGGCATCGCTATTATCGATAGCAATGGTGACTTTAAATGTACCGCTTTGGGCATCCACAATCGGGCTGATACGCAATACGTTAGCGATGATTTCTTGGTTGTTGATGCTTTGATTAGCATATTGATTTGTTACTTTAGCTTCTTGCCCTAAGCGTAAGCTCACTAATTGTTGCTCAGGTAAGTGAACGATGCCATGAAGCTCGTCTTGGTTAACAATATAAAATAACTCTTCAAATTCTTTTGCCATGTTGCCTTTTTTAACGTGGCGTTTAGCGACTACACCATTAATTGGCGAAACTATCTGACTTTCAATAACATGCAGTTTAGCTAGATCACGCTGCGCAATAGCGGCTTGTAAATTGAATTCTAACTTCGCCATGACATCCTGACTGACAAATTCTTTATTCTTCATCTGCTTTAGTCGATTTAACTCTTGCTCAATGATTTGAACTTCAGCTTGAGAGCGTTTGTAATCGTAGTGCTGACGTTTTGCGTCAATGGTGGCTAAAGCCTGACCTTTGGTGACCCTATCGCCTTCCTCGACTTCAATTGTTTCAATGAGACCTGCAATGCGGGTGACGACATGAGCTTCTTCTGGCGCTTCTAATGTTGCAGTTGTGCTATAAAACGAAGATACATCTCCTTGAGTAACTGGTGATACTTCAACAGGAATGGCGTACTTCTCTTCCTCTTTTTCTATTTCAGATTCTCCACCGCAAGCTGTTAACGTTAATGTTGCAAAGCAAAGTAGTGAGATTGTCATTTTTTTCATGCTGATTAACCTATCCATGGGGTACCTGCTAATTTGTTTTGTAATCGGTTTGTTGCTAATACTTATTTGAACTTGAATAAGCAGAAGTTGTGCCAAGATAGTTAATTTGTTTTTAAACAGTGGTTTAAGTGTTTTTTTGCACTTTAAGTTAGCAAAGATGAATATTAAGATGTGGTGAAAATGTTTATTTTTTGGTGTTAATGGTTAATAGTGGCAGTGAGTACTTCTTACACTCAACGAAAAGCCAATGGCTCAGTCAAGGAATAGGAAAATGGTTAAGATCATACAAGCCACAATCGATAACCTTTTACAAATCTCACCGCTTTTTGATGCCTATAGACAGTTTTATGGCCAGGAAGAAAATTTGGATTTAAGCCATAAATTTATTAAGGAAAGGTTAGTTGAAGCTGATTCAATCATTTTTATTGCGATGAATGAGCAAAATACGTTGGTTGGCTTTGCTCAGTTGTATCCTTCATTTTCATCAGTTGCGATGAAAAGAACATGGATTTTAAACGATTTATATGTAGAACACGCTTTTAGACAACAAGGTGTAGCTACAGCTTTACTGCATCAGGTTGACGTTTTCGCTAAATTTACTCATGCGGACAGTATTAAATTATCGACAGAGGTGAGTAATGGCGCGGCTAAAGCATTATACGAGAGTAAGGGATACCGACAACTCAACCAGTTTGATCACTATATTAAGCGTGTTGATTAACCCATTACGCTTATTTAACAACATCTACGCCATTATAATAGAGGGTTAGATCCTTCAATTGGGATTAACGTCTATTGCACCAGCCTTTTACCATAAGCCTAAATTTACAGAGGGCGAAAGGCCAGTTAGATATGAAAGAGTTATTATTTGGTGTTGTAGGCAATATGGGGCCGGAAGCTGACATCCTATTTCAGGATATTGTTTTTAAGGAAGAAGTCGCGCATGGTGCGATGAAGGATCAAGACCATATGGGAATGGTTGTCATTAAGAATCCAGATATACCTGATCGCTCTGAAGCTATCAATGAGGGAGGAGAAGATCCCGTTCCTGAGATGCTTGAATCAGTAAAATTTCTTGAAAAAAATAAAGTCAATTTTGCAGTGATGACATGCAATACAGCGCATTATTTTAGGCAAAGACTACAAGAACAAACAGATGTTTATTTACTCGACATGTTGAAAGCAACCACAGAGCAAATTCATAGCGATAACCCTGCAGCAATCGTTGGCATACTTTGTACCAATGGTACTTACAATTCGGGTATCTACGATGATTATCTAACAATGGCAAATTTACCGTTTATTAAGCCGTCATTAGAAATTCAAGAACGATATGTACATAGCGCAATATATGGTGCCAAAACTGGTGAGAAATCCTCATGTGGTCAGGATATAAGAGAACCGTTTGGTATTAAATCTGGTGAATTTGCAAGTAATGCAAAATTATTGATTAAGGCGATTGAAACGTTAGAAGTTCAAGGTGTTGATACCGTTATTTTGGGCTGTACGGAATTACCTTTAGTGCGCTCTATTTTAGAGAACCACTTTTCATCAATTGATTTTATTGATCCAATGGAGGCGGTTGCTAGCAAAGTTGTGCAAGTTTATGAGTTGGCAAAGTCACTTTACTTCAGCGGTGAAGCCAGAGACTTTTGTGAAAAAGTAGATATTGGAGACATTCACTCTATTGAAGATATCGCGCATTATATTGTTTATAGGCAAAATAAAAACAGGGTGCTAGCTTGAAACTTAGCATCTGCCTGTGATTTTTAAATATACTCGCGACCAACGCAAGCTTATCTTTCTAGGTTATCAATGATGCAAGTCAGGCTGTGTTATTAAGACTGATTAATTAATGGTTGTCTGTAATGTATTAATGCAAGCTGGTTTTTTAATAAGTAAATTTTAACTTAATCTAAAGTGGAAGGTAACTTAAACTGAAAATCCACTTGGATTTAAACTAACTTGAATTAAAACTAATCTGAATTAAAAGTGACATAAAATGAAACCTTAAAGTATGATTTTTAAAGTCTACTTATTAAATTGTTATCACTAAGTATTATATAAATACAGGTAAGCCGAAACTCGGTATACCTGTATTTATATCGAGATACTCATGTTAGTAGGATAGGTGTTAGTTCGACAAATAATAGAACTATTTCCATCGCTACTATAAAGATTTGTCTGTAATAGCAAAATTAACACGACGTATTTTTGAGCGCTCTGAAGTCGTCAATTTAACGCCTTTGTCTTCGATAATGTGTGCACTAGACTGAAGCTGCTTTGGTGAGGCGCCTAACAGTACTAAGTGTTCAACTAAGCCATCAGCGCGTTTTTTAGCTAACGCCTTGTTGTATTCAATTGTACCTTTATCGTCGGTATACCCTTGAATATCAACAGACTTATCAGGGTTTCTAGATAGGTAAGTGACAATACAAGACATATTACTGTCTAAGCTACTGTAAGGTTTTGCACTGTTGACTTCAAAGTAAACAGGTCTAAAACCAACAAGCTCTTCATTATCATTTTCTAAAGCGTATTCCATGCACGCAGGAGAAAGCGAAACGACTTTAGGTGGTTCAGGTTGAACTTCTGGGGTTGATTTACATCCAGATGCTGCAAGTAAGATCAAAAGAGGTACTGATAATTTAGAATATGCCATATCTACTTCTATTATTTAGTCCGTTAAAAAAGTATTCGTAAATTACCCATTATGGAATGCTTGGTCAATAGAAATAGGTGGTTTTTTAATGAATGTTTTATAAGTTTAATTAAATTTATATCCTAATTAATTATATTTTAATTAAATACATACTAAAGGGTGTGAGATATTTGCTCTATTTTTATATTTACAATGATAAATGGTTTTTAATATTGTTTTTTTTAAATTGATGCTGCAACATATTGGGGTAAATTAAATAGAGTAGTGCATTAGTTTACATACTTAAGGATAATATAAAGGGATTTACCTGTACTTATGGATAAGAGTCAAACCCCCGAACATATGGTTGATGACAAGACTTTGGTCGCTGGCATTAATAACGGTTCAAATAGCAAAAATAATACGAATTTAATCGGTAAATGTTTTAAAAAGCGTTACTTAATAGAATCTAAAATTGGTCATGGCGGTATGAGTGATATCTACCGTGCAAAAGATCTATATTTAGAATCATTAAACGTCGCAGAACCGTTTGTCGCTATTAAAGTACTGTTATCACAATTTACTGACATTCCAGAAGCGCAACAGGTGTTAATTAAAGAGTCTGTGCAAACACAACAGCTCTCGCATCCCAATATTATTCGTGTATACGACGTTGATACTGACGATGGTTACCATTTTATGGTCATGGAATGGCTAGATGGTGAATCTTTAGATCAAGTGATTAAACGTTCTAAGCCGCTTGGACTCAACTTTAAAGGTTCAATGAAGATTATTGAGCAGATTGGTTCGGCATTAACTTATGCCCATAAACAAGGAATTGTGCATACCGATCTGAAACCATCGAATATTTTCTTAACCCGTCAAGGCAATATCAAGGTATTTGATTTTGGCGTAGCTAAATCATTCCAACATGAAAAAGACCATTATGCATTAGAGCAAGTTGATCAAGACTCGCCACTGACAGGTTACACACCAGCCTATGCCAGCTATGAGCAGCTGATTGGTGAAGAAGCTTGTGCTGCCGATGATATTTATGCCTTTTCTTGTATTACCTATGAACTGTTAACCAGTAAACATCCTTACAAACGAGTTGCGGCAAATGAAGTCGATTTGGCCAAAGCATCGTTAAGTAAACCAAGTCATATTAGCTTACGTTTATGGCCTACACTCAAAAAAGGTCTTGCTATTAAGAAGGCGCAAAGAGCTGACTCTATCGCGACGATTATTGAAAAGTTTGAGAGTAAAGCCTGGCCGCTACCTACTGCGATTGCTGCGGCAGTGGCACTGATTGTTGTGGGAGTACAAGTCCAACAACATCATCAACTGCAACTTGCGAATTTAGAGCAAAAAGTATCAATGACTGATCAAGTGCAAAATGAAACTCAGTCATATGAATACATTCCAGCTGCCGCATTATTAGAGCGCCTAGCTGAAATACCTGAAGATAAAGTGCTAATTCGTAATGGTTTATTAAGAAAACACCAAACTGAAGTATTAGATATTGTTGAAAAGCGAATTGCTTCAGTTCCGAAAAGCAGTAACGGTTTATATCAAGACTATGGCCGAATTTCATTGATCATTGAAGCCACTGAGCGCTATTACCCTGACTCAATACGCTTATTAAAAATGAAAAACCAAGCAGAACGTAGCAAGCAGTCGGTGATTGATGCGTTATCTGAGCGATTAGCTTTACTGTTAAGTCAGTCAAGATACGATGAAACAGGCGGAAATAATATAAAAGCGATTGTTGAAGACTTAGCCTTTATCGAGCCTAAGTTCACTTATGTGCCATCAGAAGAAGATTTTACACTTTATGCAACAGCTTTTGATGTAGCGCTTAAAACCCACGATGTCACTCAAATAAAGGCACTAATCACAACGGGTGAGGTTATTTTTTCACAGCAAGCTGAAGCACAGCCTTTACTGACTTATGGCGCTGAAATGAAGGTGGCGGTTGAACAGCTCACTGCATACAACCATGCTGTCGAAAGCGGTAAAAATGCGCAATATCCTTACCAAGATGCAGAGGTCTATTACAGAAACACCTTTGAAGAGCTGACTGTCAGATTAGATGCAATTGATAACCCAAAAGATCTGCGAGCATTTGACGATGAAGTCAGAGTGCTAGCTGAGAGTGTACCGGAAGATTTTGAACCCTTATTGACTTTGGATAAACGTTTAGCGGGTTCTTACCTAAGACAAGCCAATATTTATTTAGAGAAACAATATTTAAAAACTGCCCGTGAATTATTTGCTCGTGGTAATGAGATGTATGAACGTCTAAACGGTGTTGAGAGACTGTAAAGCGCATTGCAAAGAGTGGGCTAATAACCAGTAAGGTGATGAAACCACTTTATTTAACTGCATATCAATTTAATGATTGATATGCATTACGCTTTTAAATGTGTTGAGTCACTGTTTGCGCATAAGTTGTTTAAAGGAATGTATTTAAAATGGAATTAACGCTAGAGATAGTGAGCTTTCATCGGTTATCACCTGAGCAAGTCACATCTAAGGACGTAATCAGTTCGCTTACAATAGGTCGAGCTGATACTAATGATTGGCATTTACCTGATCCTGAAAAGGTGGTGTCGGGTACACACGCTCGTATTACGAAACGTTCTGACGGCTTTTATATTGAAGATTTATCAACGAATGGCTTATATATAAACCGTTCAGTTGAAGCGTTAGGATCTACAAAGCCTCATAAGATTGAGCATGATGATCTACTCACCTTGGGTGATTATGAAGTGTCAGCAAAGATGATAAATGGTATTAGTTCTGGGGCTGCTTCTAGCACTCAATCAGCTGCAAGTGTTAGTGCCGACCCGTTTCAGGCTAACCAAGTGCTTGACAGTAATCCGTTTGAAAACGAATTTGAACAACAAATTGCTGGTTTTGACGCACAAAGTTTGTTGAATCAAGCGCCGAGTCAGTCTCAACCGCTACCTGATGTCAACGGTGACTTACAAGATCATTTTCAGCCTCCTGGGATGGCAATTCCAGAAGAGTGGGGCCAAGATTTCTTTAATGAGTCTGCGCCAGTGGCAGAGCCACAAGTTAGTATGCCAGTTAGTCAACCTGTTACGAATCAAGCTGCGCCGCAACCCGCTCACCAACAGCCGCAATCAATGCCGCCCCAACAATTAGCAAGTATGGCAAGTCAGCAGCAAGTGACTAACCCACATGCAGCGCAATCAACAGCTCAACAAGCAACTCGAGCAGAACCTCAACCACAAGTGAGCAATCAGGTACAAGCTGCTTCATCATTAAGCCAAGCTTTTTTTAAAGGTTTTGGTATTGATGAGCAAGAGTACAGCAAAGTACTCACTGAAGAATTAATGTTTGAGCTTGGTCAAAGCATGCAACTCATGCTCACTGGCTTAATGGACTCTTTGCGTCAACGCTCGAAGTTGAAAACAGAATTCAGAATTAACCAAACGACATTTCAGCAAAGAGAAAATAATCCGCTCAAGTTTTCAGCCAGTCTTGATGATGTTTTTCAAAATTTGTATTTGCGTAAAAGTGCGAGTTTTTTGTCATCTCAACAGGCCATTATTGAAGCATTTAACGATGGGCGTAAACATGACATTGCACTTACTGCTGGGACATTTGGTGCTTTAAGAGGCTTGTTAAATCAGCTCGATCCCGATCTTGTTGAGCAAAAAAGTCAAAGCCAATCATTTGCTGAAATGTTAGTGCCAGGCCAAAAGCAATTTAAACAATGGAAAGTCTACAAAAGTTTACATGAAGATTTACAGGCTGAGTTTGCTAACACAAACACCGCAGCATTATCTGATGATTTTGTAGAAGCTTACGACAATAAAATCAAATCATTATAATTTTAAGGGATTAAGCGATGAAACTAAAATTAGGATTGTATCAAGCTTTACTAGCCTCAGTATTGTTGATAAATACGGGCTGTAAAACCATTAATGCCGTGGTACCTGCTTATACCGATATCACGTTTAGTGCGAGCGCAGATATTAACCCTGATATCAATAAGCGTCCGTCGCCTGTGGTAGTAAAAATATTCGAACTTTCTTCCCGTACCATCTTTGATAATCAGGATTTTTTCACTCTTTACGAGTCTGCTGAATCGGTATTAGGACCTGACTTAATTCGAAAAGATGAGCTTGAATTGCAACCTTCTGAAATTCACGAGTATCCAATGAGCTTAGGTCAAAACACACGATACGTAGGGGTGATTGTGGCTTATCGCGATATCGATGCTTCTCGCTGGCGCTCAGTTGTTGAGGTTGACCCTACTGGATATGACAGTGTCACAGTCAATATAGAAAAAATAGCAGTTTATAACTCTGAGCAGTAAAGATTTTATTTAAATTGAAATAACGGATATTTCAACAACGATATCAAGCATTGGAAATAATAAGGAAGTTATGAGCGATTTTAGCCCAATAGCATGGACTGAAGGGATGTTTTTGCGCCCTCAACATATGCAACAACAAGAACGTTTTTTACAGTATCAGCAAACTCAAATAGCGAATAAAGCTAACCCATTTGCATGGGGAGTGACCCAATACGAAATTAATTATAGCTTGTTGCCACTAGGTCAGTTTGGTTTAGATAGAATTGAGTGTGTATTTCAAGATCAAACCTTAGTGCTAATGCCTGAGCAAAGTCCGCTTCCTAATGCGTTATCGATACCAGCAGGTACAATCGATCAACTGATTTATTTAGTGCTTCCTGTAGCGAAAAGTAACGGCCTTAATATTTCGTCATCTGAACAAAATCAAATAACTCGCTACTTGTACGAAGATCATAATATTGTTGATACCAGTGTGGGTTCTGATGCAATGGAAGTGTTGCAAGTCGCTAAATTTGATTGCCGCTTAAAGCTGCAAAGTGAAGACCGTTCAGGCTATGTATCTATTGCCATCGCTCGAGTTATTGATGTTTCTGAAGAAGGGGCAATTAGGCTTGATAAAAAGTTTATTCCAGCTTGTACCGGCATAGAGCATATTAAAGCCTTGCTTAATGTCACTTCGGAAGTGACGGGAATGATTAACCAACGTGCAGAAGCAATTGCTGGCAGATTGAGTCAAGCTCAAGGATCTTCAAGCTCAATTGCTGACTTTTTAATGCTACAACTATTGAACAAATACCAACCTTTATTTGAACATTATAGCGTCATCAATCATATCCATCCTGAAGTGTTATTTAGAACCCTAGTGAGTTTTGCAGGTGAGCTTTCGACGTTTAGTAGCCAAGATAAAAGACCACCGAAATTGCCTACTTATCAGCATGATAATTTGACCTATGTATTCGGTAATATCATGGTCATTGTTAACCACGGATTAAGCACTGTCCTTGAGCAAACAGCAACAGAATTGGTACTCGAAAAAACCAAATTTGGCGTGTACTTCTCAACCATTGCCGATAAGAGTTTACTTGATAGCGCAGAGTTCATCTTAGCGGTGAAAGCGAATGTACCAAATGATGATTTACGTCAGCGTTTACCGTCACAAATTAAAATTGGCTCGGTAGAAACGATTCGAGAACTGGTAAATAACCAACTGGCCGGTATCGGAATTACGAACTTACCTGTTGCCCCGCGACAAGTGCCATATCATGCTGGCTATCATTATTTCCAATTAGATAAGAACAATAGCCATTGGATCAAACTTAAATCCAGTGGTGGAGTTGCGATGCATATTTCTGGCGCTTATCCGGATTTACAACTTGAGCTTTGGGCTGTAAGCGTTTAACAACCACAATATTAAGGATAATTTTTGTGAACGATAAAACCATTGTTAAACCACGTCCAGGGAAAGGCGCGGGGATGGCAATCCAAAAACCTAAAGTTAATGATGATAATCAGAAAACATTAATACAAGAACAAAGCGTTGATAACAGAGCGCAAAGTGCTGTATTAAGCTTGGCACAAAATCCGATTGTTGATTATGCAGGTACGTTACTATCTATTTGTACTCAATTACGCACGAGTACTCAGCATGATGACGTAAATACCTTACGTGTGCATTGTGTTGAGTTGATTAAACATTATGAACAACAACTTCGTAATGCTGATATTGCTGCCGAAGACATAAAGTCTGCGCGCTATTGCTTGTGCTGTTTTATTGATGAAGTGGTTTTGAATACAACATGGGGCGGCCAAAGTTACTGGGCTTCTGAGAGTTTACTGTCGACTTTTCATAATGAAACACTCGGTGGTGAATATTTCTATACGCTACTTGATGCGTCTTTATTACAACCTGCTGAGAAATGTAACTTACTGGAATTGATGTATTTATGTTTAACGCTTGGTTTTGTCGGGAAAATGCGTATTGAGCCTCAAGGCGACCAGAAACTGGAAGCATTAAGAGAGCGAACTTACCTTGCTATCCAATCATGTAAAGGCGATTTCCATCGGGAGTTATCACCTGACTGGCGAAATAATATTGTGCCAAATTTATCATTTCAACAGCCTTTCCCTTTATGGGTGATTGGTGCGTTGTTTGGGGTGATTATTTTATTCGTCTACATGGGATTTAACTACAGTATTAATAGCTATTCGTCACAGGCATATAAGCAATTAACATCTATCGTACCATGGGAAAAAACCGTTGCTGCACAGCAACAATTAAGCCGTGAAGAAGCCCTTTTACTACAGCAGTTATTGCAGACAGAAATTAGTATGCAACTACTTGAAGTAGAGCAATTAAGTGACAGAGTTCGGATCAGAATCGGTGCTGGTGAATTATTCGCATCGGGTAACACTCAGCCAAGATCAGATTTTGAAGCGATTTTAGCTAAGATCGCTAGGACACTTGAAGGAACCAAAGGGAAAATCTTGATCACTGGCCATACTGATGACGAACCTATTTTTACGTCAAAATACCCATCAAATTGGCATCTCTCACTTGCTAGAGCAACATCGATTGGCAATGTGTTGGCACATAACGCGTCATTGAGTGGTCGGTTATGGCCTGAAGGAAGGGGAGAGTCTGAGCCTCGTTTTGCTAATGATAGCGAACTTAATCGTGCTTTAAATCGTCGAATTGAAATTGACTTATTGTTTTAGAGTGACAAAAGGAATTGTATAAATGTCTTTAAAATCAGTCGGCAAGGGAATTGTCGAAACACTTAAATCTAAATGGGTTATTACCATTTTAGGCTTTGTGTGTTTAGCACTACTTATTTGGTTTGGTGGCCCATTAGTCGCTATTGCAGGTTATGAGCCATTCGCGTCTGCTGCAGTTCGTGTCATTGTACTTTTGGTCATTGTCATGGTCTGGGGTGGCGTTCATTTTTCACGACAAATTAAAAGTAAAAAACAAAGTGAAGAAATGGCTGACAGCTTGATTAATGGTGAAGAAGGCGCTGCGGTTAACGGAGACGAGCTAGTAAAAAGTGAGATAACGCTGCTGCAAAACAAAATGACCCAAGCGTTAGATATTTTAAAGCAAACTAAATTAACCAAAAACAAAAGTATTTATGAGCTTCCTTGGTACATCATGATTGGCCCACCAGGAAGTGGTAAAACGACTGCAATTCAGCATTCAGGATTGGAATACCCGTTAAAAGATAAAATGGGTGTTGATATGATTGAAGGTGTTGGCGGCACACGTCATTGCGATTGGTGGTTTACTAACAAAGCGGTACTTATTGATACCGCAGGACGTTATACCACCCAAGACAGTCATGTTAAACAAGACTCACGTGCATGGCAGGGCTTTTTGGGGTTATTGAAGAAATACCGACCAGTAAGGCCAATCAATGGCGTCATTATTAGCATGGGAATGTCGGAGTTACTTAATCAAACTAAAACTGAACGTAATCTACACGCAAGAGCGATTAAGCAGCGTTTGCAGGAATTACAAAACCAGTTAGGCATGACATTTCCTGTTTATGTGTTGTTATCTAAATCTGACTTAGTTGCAGGATTTAATGAGTTTTTTGATGATTTAACCAAAGAAGATTGCGAACAAATTTGGGGTGTGACTTTTCCGTTAAATACCGAAGATGATGAAACTGACATCGTGAGTACTTTCAATAAAGAGTTTCATCATTTGTTATTGAACTTAAATGCACGCTTAAATAGTCGCCTTAAAAATGAGCGTGATCTTGAGCGCCGAGCAGTAATTTATGAGTTCCCAAAACAACTACGATTACTTCAAAGTTCGGCAGATGATTTCTTAAAGGAAATATTTGCTCCGAATGCTTACGAAGAAGCCCCACTTTTGCGTGGCGTATACTTAACCAGTGCGACCCAAGAAGGCACGCCGATTGACCATCTTTCAACTCACTTATCCAGCGGTATCAAAAGTAAAACTAAAAGCAATAATACTAATAAGCAGCGTAGTTACTTTATTAAACGACTTTTGGAAGATGTCATTTTTCCTGAGAAGAACTTAGCCTCTACAAACCGCAAACATACTAACCAAAACAGAATGCTGCGTAAGGTTTCGGTGGGTGTAGCCGCAGTGGTCACTTTATTTACGAGTTACATTTGGTGGCAAAGTTATGATTGGAACCATGAGCTTATCGATAATACTTTTACTGAACTTGCTCAGTATGAGGATATTACTCATGGTGGCCTGAATGCGAACACTGATGTCATCACGTTAACTAAAGGTTTGACACTGATTCGTGACTTACCTGTGGGGTTTGGCTCAGAAAAACCTGAGGATGCACAAACGTTTGGTTTGTACCAAGGGGATAAGTTAAAGCAACCTGCTTCAGCGGCATATGAGCGAGCATTAGAAGCGCATTTATTGCCGTTTATGTTAGATGTGTTAAGCGAAGAAATGGATGCTAACGGTCAGCACCTTAATTATTTATATGAAACCTTAAAAACATATCTCATGTTGTATCTGCCGGAGCATTTTGATGAAAGCAACATCAAAATTTGGTTCTCTGCTTATATTGATCGAAACATTACTGGGAATGTTAATGCCGAAATCCGCGAGCAGTTAAATCAACATATTGAGACACTTTTAACGTTAGGGATCCGTGGAAATCAATACGATGACATGGTTGTTGATGGTGCTCGAGCTAATTTAACCATGTTGCCGCTGGTGGAGCGAGCTTATCAGAGATTAAAAAGCGACTTCTCTCAAAGCAGTATTCCTGATTTTAAACTAGTGGATATTCTTAGTTTAGACAGTCTTGATGGTTTAACATTTATGAGTGGTAGACCGTTCAATGACGGTATTCCAGGCTTGTATACTTTTAATGGGTTCCACGGAATTTTCAATATTGAAAAAACCAAAATTATTAAAAACCTGACTGCTGACAGCTGGGTATATGGAGATGACTTAGCTAATTTAGATGAGCAGGCTAAAAAACGTCTAACCGCTGAATTAGAGCGTAAGTATATTCGTGACTATATATTTTATTGGGAAGACTTTTTAAGTGATATCTCTGTAAAACCATACTCAAGTCTTGAAGAGGCTGAGCGTGTGACAGCGGCGTTATCAAGTCCTGATCAACCCATAAAAACCATCATTGCCGCGGCGCAAAAAAATGTGCAACTAACCAAACTTCCTATGGAGTCTAATAATTTAAAGGCTGCATCTGAAGTGGCTGCTAATGTCACTGACGTTGCCTTTCGTTCTAAAAAAGCGCAGTTAAATCGGTTGCTACCTGATACCGCAATTGAGTTAAATGTCGACCTGCCCGGTAAAGAAGTGGAAGTTGCCTTTAGTGAGTTGATTAAAATTAACTTAGTAGAAGTCGATCAAATTCAAACGACTCTGCGCGCATTGAATCGAAATTACAGCAAGTTACTCCTTCAATCGGACGGCAGAGTCGTGAACCAGGCTGTAGAAGAAAACTTTGCTCAGATGGGAATAACATTGTCAGAGCAATTGATGGATTTACCATACCCAGTCAAAAATTGGTTAAACGATGTTGCTTATCAAACTAGATCATTTGCTAAAACTAACCAAAGTCAGCGATTTAATGGCATTTGGCGCTCAGAGGTCTTAGCTGAGTTTAATCGTGCGATATCAGGTCGTTACCCGTTCAATCGTCGTGCAAAAGAAGATGTGAGACTAAAAGACTTTAGCAAGTTCTTTGGCTATGGCGGCACCTTAGATCAGTTTTGGGACCAATATCTGGCAGCGCATGTTGATACCAGTAAAAAGCCATGGCGCTTTAAACGTAACATAGGTATTAGCTATGACGTGTTAGAAATGTACCAACGAGCTGAAATCATTAAAGAGGCATTCTTTGAACCAGGAACTAAATTCCCCAAAATTAACTTCTCTCTTGAGCCACAACTACTGGACAGTAGTGTCAGCCTATTCTTATTAGAATTGGATGAACAACAACTTAAATACCGCCATGGACCAACACGTAAAGAGTTATTTTTCTGGCCAGGTCGAGGCGCCAATAATGAAACTCGCATTGCGTTTTCACCGCCTAATGGTGGCCGTTCAATCAATAAGAAGTACGAAGGCGAATGGTCATTCTTCCGCTTACTCGATGAGTTGAGCAAAAAACGTCCGCAAACAAAGAAAGACGGCAAGTTAATGATCAACCTCAGTGGATATAACGCTGAATTGAAACTGATTGCTAACAGCGTAAACAATCCATTTTGGATGGCTAATATGGAGACTTTCTCATGTCCGTCGAATCTTTAATGCGATTAGGTTATTGCGGTAAAGTCCCCTCAAAGGGTGACTTTTTACAAGAAAATCTAGATGTAGACTTTTTTAAAAACTGGAATGAGTGGTTACAAGCAGTCATTGCGGTGAGTAAAGAGCAAAGCGGCAATGAATGGCTGGATTATTATCTCACAAGCCCTGTTTGGCATTTTTCTTTGTCAGCTGGAGTATGCTGCGAGCAAGCAGTAGTGGGGACACTTATTCCGAGCGTGGATAATGTTGGGCGTCATTATCCTTTTACTTTAGCAGGCTTTCATCAGCAAGCTGCGGTATGTGGTTGGCATGAAAACGAATGGTCGACACAATTTGAAGCACAGATTTTGCAGGTACTTGAAGATGATATCAATCTTGAGAATTGGTTGAATGATGTCTCTGGGCAACAGTACACGATTCCGGTTACTGGTCTGTGTTCATCTCAAAGTGAATCTAGTGACATTACAAAAAAAGCTTGGGTTATTCAGGGAAGTAATGCTCCTCATATATTGTCACTACTTGATCAGCAATACCGTAAACAGTTTGAACGATACAGTATTTGGTGGACAGAAGGTTCATCAGAGGTTGAAGCATGCATGATTATCACAGAAGGGCTGCCTCAAATTAGCCAGTTTGTCTCTATGTTAAGCGGGCAATGGATACAAAGAGGTTGGAATACAGCCGCCTTAGTGAAGGAGCAAAATACGTGCACTTAAGTCAAGCTTTAACCCACAGAGGCACAGTACGAGAAATTAATGAAGACGCTATGTTAGAACTTCCGCATATCGGTGTATGGGTTGTTGCTGATGGGATGGGAGGTCATGCTGCTGGTGATGTGGCGAGCCAATTAGTCATCGACAATATTCAACAGGCTGTTGATGGATTATCTCCAGAGTTAATTAGTGTTGATATTTTAAAGCTCGCATTACAAAACAGTAATACCCAGCTTCAGCAAATGAGCCAAACTGATTTTGAAGGTAAAGTCGCCGGTAGTACAGTTGTAGTGTTGTGGTTATATCAAGGCGACTATCACCTGCTTTGGGTCGGCGACAGTAGGATTTATCTGTTAAGACAACAGAAAATGACAATGATTACCAAAGATCACAGTCAAGTGAATGACATGGTTGATGAAGGTTTGTTGGCCGCTGAAGATGCTGAGTCACATCCATTAGCAAATGTAATCACGCGTGCTGTGGGAGTCGATAGTCAATTAGATATTGATTATCGGACGGGTAAAGTGGTTGAAGGTGATACGTTTTTACTTTGTAGTGATGGCCTAAATAAAGAACTTAGTGACACTGAAATCGAAGCCACAATTAACTCTGGTAATATTATTGATTCTGGATTGGCCTTATTACATGCATCATTAGTTCGAAATGCGCGTGATAATGTCACTTGTATTTTAGTAAAAAACACTCAAGTTACGTCGGGTTTATCTTCAAAAGACATAAGTGAGTCAAATGATGACTTTGATAAAACAATTCCTGTATTTATTTAAAAAATAAATCGGACGTTTTCTAGTTGATGAATTAACAAAAGTGTAAATGTTACATGGTAATTATTATATTAATAGTTAATAAGTATGTTATTTAAAATAAATCTATACTTAATGATTATTGCGTATTAGATGTTTTTTACATTATAAAGTATTAACTAAT
>NZ_JBFRJQ010000009.1:0-145610 GCF_041468985.1 Shewanella sp. 10N.286.52.A9
AAGCCATTTACCCCATATAACAGTTCTTATGTGGGGTAAGAGGTCGAGTTATATTTATATAGCTGCTTAACTCTTTTTTATTCAATGAATTAGAGTTCTGATTATATTGCATTGTAAGGTTGCATTAGTTACCATGCAATAAGTAAGAAATTTGGCCCCTTAGCTCAGTTGGTTAGAGCACACGACTCATAATCTTAATTGTGACCTATGATAGTAATATCATATGGAAAATCGGATGAATTGCTGGAAAGCTTCGTTTTAACGAACATGCCAATCAGCAGCCAAGCCTGATAAGCGTATCAGGAAGGTTCAGAGACTAGATGGTTCAGCACGTTCTTGCTGTGTAATACATCATTAGCGTCCGACACCCTATCGTTTTCGAGGGTGATGATATAGTCCAGGCCATTACGAAAGTATTGGATAACCAGAATCGTTAGGTCCCCAGTTCGAGTCTGGGAGGGGCCACCAAATATAAGTTTCTGAATCGATAAGATTATTAACTTTAAAGAGCTAGAGAGAAAAAGAGAAGCAGAAATGCTTCTCTTTTTTTTTGCTCTTTCAGTAGCACCATTCAAAGTTTTATAGTTGTAAACCTTTTGTCATCAGACATGCCATCAACGTCCGCAGTCGCATCTGCTCCTGCTTGTTCAGTTCATTTGTAACAAGGAACAAATGAGTTCCAACCTTATTGATGCGGTGATGGTTTGCGTAAACAGTAAAGCAAGATTGGATAGAATAAAAAATTAAACATTGTGGTACTCCTAGGAAACTTATCATCTTGATTTTGTAACTTTATCAAGGTGGCTTCCTTAGGGTTATCTTAGCTAAATATAAAATAACTACTAAGGATTATTTAAACGGCTTAGTCACGAAAGTTATATGCTGCTTTTTGTCCTCTAAAGAACGGAGGTATACAGGCTCTGATTCAGACTCATTAAAATGATGGCTGAGTCCTGCAGTGCTATCCAGGTGGGAAATTAACTCTTTTATGACCTCTTTATATTTTTCAGGCACTCGCATTACTATTGTTTTTTCATATTTAGTTTTTCTGCCTGCACCTTGACGATATCCCCCATGCTTTTTCTCTTCTGGCATCTTTATTCACCTGTTATTTTTAAAGCGTAGTCTTACATTACTTGAATAAGTTACAAAATCAAGTATGCAATATTGTTTTCGATCATATTTCAACTTTACTAATTCCATGAACTAATTGTTGAATCTAAAGCATTTCTGCCCCAAAACGTGTTTAAGAATGATATCCCTTGATGTAAAACTAGATGCAATTCAACTCAAAATGTAATACCACTTCCAATAGAACGGCCAGATTAACCGTACCATTACAATGCTCCCTTTTAGGGTCGATCGCACATGACGCCAAGATTGCCTTTATATGAAGTTCGATCGCAAAGGAAAAACATACCATTGCAGGGGCTATATACCTTGAGTCTATGCAGACTTTACTGAGGTGAACTCCAGCTAAAATAAATTCTTCCGCGGTGCCATCAGCCATTCCATGTGTCAATTCAATGGACATAAATAATGAGTTTTACCAGTTTATTTAACACGAGCTTTGATCAAGTCTGAGTAAGGTATTAATTCTGCTCCGTGAACCCAGCCTTCATGCAATAGATACACACTATATTGGCTGTGGTAAAGTATTTCATAAATTGGACTGTCAGTGTCTTTTTGTGTTCGAACCGCGACCAATGTTGGTGTTTTAATTGTTTCACAAGTTTTAAATCTAGTGCGAGACTTATTAGTTCCATCAATTATGCTTGGATCGTACTTTCCACCTCTTTCTAGTACCCAATTGTACGCATCAACATAATCTTCACGTTTTCTGCATGAAAACGTTCCTAGGTTTAAGATATAAGCACCTTTTACATTTGGATTATCTTTAACGCTAAGCCTGTAATCTTGGTACTTTTCACAATCATCCATGAGTCTAGCTCTATCAGACTCTTGAAGAAATCCACTGTTTTTGATTTTACTAGAAACAGCAGATGAGCAATCCGCATGTGCTAACCCACAAATAAACAGTGGCAAAGCAAGCAAAAGAGATAAGAATTTCATTCATTTTCCTTTTGGTTGAGCAAGTGATACGGCAAAGCTGCTAACGCCTCAAACAGCGGCGGCGTTAGCCGTCCGACTGATTTGACTTGTTACATGCTGAACCCACTCAAGTTGTTTAGCATAGATTCTCGGTAGTGGATGGTAGTACGAGTATCTGGTATTTAGTTTCAAAATTCCTAGAGGGTTGCTAATACATAAAGCTTCTATAGCCTGTTTAGCCAAAGGTACTAAAGCTTGGTTTACGCCCCAGCCAAAAATAACCGGAGTACCCCTAACAAATAGCTGCTCTAGTTCAGTTTTACGGCTTAGCGAAAAAATTGAATGCTCAACTGCACTACTATCTTCAGACTTCAAGAAACGATATAACTCGCTTGAATCTGGTGTTCGGAGATCAGACAAATTTAGAATTCGAGCGTAGTTAAACACAGCTACATCCATGACTTTCATAATTTGTTGTTGCGTGGTGTCTGGCTCCGCCTCTGATGGTACGGAGTTATTATCGATACCGTCCAATGGATAAGAAGAACCAGGATTCATCATTACAACCATGAGATCAGGGTTATTGAGTGCTACGCCAACTCGCTTGATGTCGAGGTACTTCCGAAACTTGTATCCTTTCGACTCGTAAAAGAGGCCTCTAACTTCGAATTTAATGCTCAACTTGATTCCTCGGGGGCATGTAACGCTCACATTAAAGGGCAAATTGTTTTTAGCGGCGAAGCCACGTTAATTTGTCCAGCCGCCTGCGGCGACTTTGAATGCCTTGTTGAACGAAGCCGCTGTGCGGCAGAAAAGATAAAAGCTCACCTTTATTCTCCCATCCTAAATACTTACTAGACCCTGCCTACTCTGGCAGTTATCTAGGAGTATTACGATGAACACTCACGAGCAACAACGCTTTGATTTTCTTTATGAACAACATCTTACCAACTTAACACTGCAAGGCAAGCGACCTGCCACTACAAAATACTCACAGCCATATACGTGAGGGCCACCATCTTTCCTTCCACAACTAAACTCTCCTTTCCTATCAATACAAACACTAATCGTCCAAGCAAAATAATTCTCCTTGACACTTTTGAATCTTTTAATTAATTATAACCTAGCTATGGTTGCATTTAAATTTTCGGTTGTACTTGGAAGGCGTCATTATTAAATGAAAAATTTTGTAAGGATTAAGGGGAGATTGCTTTCTGATGGAATGGCATTGATGAATGTACATACCTCAGAGTATTACGAGCCATTTAAAGCTTATGTAAGGATGTTGCTAGATAAGGAAGGTGCAACAACCACAACAAAGCAATATGCTGAGCATGTTAGTAGATTTCTCGACTTCCTCTATGAATACCAAACTGTAGCTATTGAAAAACAGATGGATATTGATGCAAGCCGCTTATTTGCAAATTATGAAAAGTTTTTAATCAAGGGGAAACATAATGAAGATGAGCTGTTAAAGCAAGTCGCCAAAAACCTAAACAAGACAAAAAACACGAGCTATGTAAGTATTTCGCAAGGAATTGAATCCGCACTTAACTACTTCATGGAAATGCAGTTATTTAATAATGTTCAAGAAGAGCACTTTGATTTTCTGACATACACCTCTGAAATTTCCACAAAACAAAAAGCTAAGATGAAGAAAAACTCTTGGCTCTATGCAACCACTAAATTACTGTCCGCATCTAAACCCCAAATTAAAAAGAAGCTCTTCCCTAAAGCAAGTAAGAGAGCGAATAAAAATGGTTCAGACAATAATAAAGAAAAGGCATACAGGAGAGCGATCCCTGCCAATAGCAGCATTGACTTTTTTACTCATCATTTGAATGAACAGCATTTTGATAAGTTTTCCGTAGTTAGAGATCTGCTGATGTACTCTTTTTTAGCAGCCTCAGGAGTGAGACAGTCTGAGTGCTTACAAATTACCGTTGATGATATTGATTTTGATAGAAGAGAAATAAGAATCGTCAACCCATTTACTCGCACTCAAATTGGACTAACTGAAAAAGAAGAAGAGTGTCTTTCTTGGAAAGGAAGAGTGACTGAAAAAACGTTCTTGATCCAGCCTTTCACACATATATTCTGGGGCTTATTAGAGACATATATAAGCACTCATTACAAAACGAATGTTAATCATAGATATCTCTTTCAAAAATTTAATGGCAGACCATTTTTCGCTGCCGACAGGTCTGAAAGAGCCAAAACCTTTAAAAGATATTTAAGAGCAGTAGATGAGGGTTTAGGCAAACACAACTTACATGGTTTTAGGCACTTATATGGTTTTTATGTCTACAACTATCTTCCAATAGTTAACAGTAAAGGAGAACCTACAGGTGAACAAGGAATGCCGCTAGGTTTTGTCAAAATATTAATGGGTCATGCACAAATATCTTCTACAGAAGTATATGCCAGAGAAGATATTGATTTAATAGAGTTTGTTATAGCTTCAGCAAATTCATATGTTAGAAAAAAAGGGATAACACCTAAGCAACTCTTATCCCAATACTATACAAAACAAATGAAAATGCTAGAAAGTAAACTAGAGGATCTTTAATGGAGTTCCCGATTTATAACACTACTGAAAACTTACAGTTTATTTGCCATAATAATGAAGTTGGTGACAGAGCTATCAAAGCATTAAATCTGGCAATGGAGTGCATAAAGAAAGATTTAAACGCTAATAACCTTACGCAACATGACATTGAAAATGAAAGTGCAAGTGCAGCCCTTCCTCGCTTATCATTGTTTAAGTTTTTTGGTGATATTAGAGCTGTACAAACTGACAAAAAATGGATAGAAGGTATATTTGAGTTATCAAAGTCCAATTATAAGCAAGTACGTGTTGAGGTAGTCAAATTCTTACCTCAAGAAGCCAAACATAAAACTATAACGCAAAACCATGCAAGAGCACTAAAGCGAGATCTTCAGCTATTTATACATTGTTGCTGGGTTTCAAAATTATTGCTTATTCCCGTTTCATTTAGTCCTCTTCCAACTTTACGCAATAGTCACGGACAACAGTATGAATGGGCTTTTGATGCTTACCCTGAGTTGTTAAGGTATATTCGCTCGCCATTTTGTTCAGAGTTAAAAAATCAAAATATTACGGAATATATCAGTGAAAAATCCCTTACAAACTTAAACTGGTATGCACATAGATATATTAGAGCCTGTGCAGCATGGGGAGTTGAGGATATAACACCAGATCTTCTCAGCCTCATGAATAACTCCCGCAAACAAAAAATTCCAAGAACTTTGGGCTGGTACATAGCTCTTATAGACATGTTGCCAGACAAAGTTCGATATACTATTGCTGATGTTTATGATAAGTCCTCTGGTGGAGCTTTTGGTAAAACTAATTACAAGAGATCACCTGATTTATCAGTTGAACACTTTCCTCCACTTGTCATCGAGTCTAACCCTAATATTGAAAATTGGGCAACGATTAGCAATGACTTTGTTAAACAACTGTACGATAAAGGGACTAAATCGTATTACTCGTACTCTCTCGCTATCGGTAAAGTTTTAAAAAAGCTCATTGCACAAGAATTACCAGTACCATTAATTCGTGATATCAATAGAGAAGCCCACATTGGCTTGATTAAAGAAGCTCTTAAAAATGGTGTAGGAAAAGAACATTATCGAGAGCAGTTCAGTAAAGTTAGTGATTTTTTCGACTACGTATCACTAATTGAACAAGGTTTTTCAAATCCCATTTCAAAGAAATTAGATCTGCCAATCGTTAGTAGGCCGAAAGGAACCAACAAAGAAGTCGTTGACGAAGACGTTTTCGCTTCATTTTTATCTTATTTGTATGGTATTGCTGAATGGCTTTGGTTTATTAGTGAAAGCTATGACAATAAAGTTAGTTTTTTAACAAAGGGTCATAACGATTTACAAAGCATTGAACCTGCCTCGACAGGGTTTCAGCCCTTGGTTTATATTGAAGGTCAATATAAGCCAATAGATAGGATTCCTAGGCACTTTGTTTCCCCTCTTTTTGGACATAATTCAAAAGATAGTCAATTAACCCAAACGTCACTTATGCTTCACTTTATTCACCTAGCTGTAGTTATGGCTGAAACAGGAATACGCCATATGCATCTCAGGTGGCTAGACAAAAACCTGTACGATGAAAAAGTTGAAAGACTAGACTTTCAAGAGAGATCATACGTGCCCAGCAAACTATATGTGAATACAGATAAATCACATGGGGCATGGGTAGCCGATGTACCCGAATCTGTCATAGGAATACTCGACAGGCAATTAAGATGGCGGAATAAATATCTCACAGGTAAAGACAGCCCAATACCTTATGACCACTTTGAAAACTCAGAGTTTGAAGACATTACTCCACTATTTGCTACAGCAAATAGTGCAAGCACAACTTCTGACAACTTTTCTGTAGTCGGTGACGATACTTTCAGAAGACACTTTAAAAACTTCTTAATCGGTTTTTCATGGTTTTATAAGCAAATAGGATATGTGTCACCACTAGATATTAGCGACTGTGACAGTCTTGAAGGGTGTATGAAAAAATGGAGAACTACTTCTACAAATTACACACCTCACAGTATGCGATCTCAGGTAGTAACAGATAATATTACAATGCTTCCTCCAAGTGTAATTCAAAGAATAACAGGCCATTCAAATGACGCCCATGTCCTTTACTACGCCAAACTAAATGAAAGTTGGGTAGGTAACCAACAAAAAGCTCAAGACGAAGAATTTAAAGACTTTATAAGCCCTATGTTTATTGATGCGAAAAGTGATCACTCTGCGCTAACCAACGCAATGAAAACAGATCCTTTAGGTGCATTAAAAGACTTCGGTGGAATTTCATTTGGCACGGGCATAAAAAGTGGACTGAATAAAGTTATGGATGATATTAGAGAAAATAAAGATGTTCATGAAATCATAGCGTTTAACTCAACACATATGTGCCCCTTTACTAATAAATGCCCCTCTGACATTGAAAATACAGAATTAAAGGAATTCAAAAATTGCGGTAGTTGTCCATATGCTGTGAAAACAGTAGATCATCAGCCAGCTATTGCGGCAAAAATAAGAGCATACGCTGATAAATCTGCCGAACTAGAGGAAATAATCAGTTCAGCTAAAGAATCCAACTCTGATCTATCCATATATCGAGGAGAGATTGCTCTTAAAAAGTTTTATGCAAATGAAATTTCTGCTTGGACCGTTACTGCTACATGTCTTGAACAGATGGCCCATAGCTTGGAGCACAAAGACAAGTGGCTAGTCGCTAAACCAGAATTTCTAACGAAAAAACTCCAGTCGATGAAATCTTCCAACGAGTTGACAAATACCTTAGTTCGAATTGAAGAAGCACTTAATAGTGAAGAGTTTTTAACTCCCCAATTAAGAGCAAAAGTTTCACTGTTCCGCAATAAAATACTTGTGCAATCTGGGCAATTTCAAAAACTAATATCTGATATCCCAACTGGAAAAAACTTAATATCCGAATTTAAAGGTATCATTAAAGGAATATGTGATATTACGGGGATCAGTGTTAATCAATTGCCAAAAGCTTTAGACGAGCAAAAAGCTGTAATTCCAGACACCTTACAGCACATTATAAGCCTCCCTAGCAGCATTAAAGGGGAATGTAATGACTAAAGGGGCAAAGAAAGGAGAAAATCGCTTCAAAACCTCTCAAGAAGCTAGAATACAGGCTAGGCTTCAAAGAATACAAGAAATTGTCATACCAAAAATGAAGTCTTACTTGGATCTCATACATTTCAAAAATAAAACTAAGTTTCAAAAAATGTGTGCGGAGGTTTTCAATGAAGATCTTCCAGTAAATATGAAAGTAATCTCTAGGCGCACAATTGCTAACAGTCCTTATTGGAATGAGCTTGGGCCAATCTATTATCTCCACTATGGTGATGATCAGCATAGCGATTTAGAAACAATAAAAGCTAAAGCACTTAATAGCTTTTCTGATATGGAAAAAAGGGAAGAACTTGAGCGCGAAATAAGCAATTTAACCTTACAGAATGAAGCCTTAATTAAGGCAATTGGAGAAGCCAAACTTAGCTCTACAAGCATAGAAGACAGCAATTCTTTGCAAAAATTAAAACAAGACTTAGATGATCTCATCTGTGTAATTGACTTTTTGGTCAAAGCTACCGAAGGCATTGTTGTTATAGACAAAGAGAACAACACCATCATCAACATGGCTGATGATTTACACGGGAAGTTGCCTTCTCAATTTGCAAAAACCTACTTTAAACATATAGGTAACGTAAATGACTAAAAAAACGCCATTTGAACGTTATCAAGCCTATGTAACTACCCTCAAAAGCTCTGGTGAAAAATTTCCTTGCAATAACTTTGGTGATATTAACTTCACTATCGTGGCAAAAGAATGTGGAAATCGTAGACAATGGTTTAGTGAAAACACTAATAAAATAATGGGAAATACCAATAAAAAGTTATCTCAAATTATTCAAGAATATGCTAAAACCGTTGGTACAAACCAAAATATACCCAAAAATCCAGAATCAGTTCTAAACGATATTTCTGAAAAAGTTAAAAAAGAAAATAGCAGATTATTGAAGTCCTTACAGCAAGCCACAGCAGAGATTGAGAAGTTGCGAGCGCAAGTAGAAGAATTAGAGTTCAAAGTGTCCAATATTCAACAAGAATCTGATGAGCGCTATAAAGAAATGTCTGAAAATGGAAGGTCGTTTAGTTATGCTGATTTTTAGGTTTTGATCAAATCTGACAATCGCATATGTGCCAATCTCAGCAGTTCAACAGTAACTTGCATAGCTTGGTTCAACCAGTTCGATTTTGGATAGAAATGGGTTAGTGCTTAAACTCAGGTTTTATGGTTCACATTAGGATTAGTATAGTTAATATTCGGAGACTAGCGGGCACTGTTGTTGATAAACTTTAACCAAGGGCCAAATTCTCTGAGCCACTACACATCATCATAATAGTCTGAAGTGGGTTTAATGAAGTTTGCATCTAACTGACTAAACCAATGACTAAACTCAGAGCCACTGCTATTAATACTATCTGCATCATAATCAGCTAACTCACCAACATAGAAGACGTTCTCTATCGGTATATCGCCAATAATGTCATCTGAGAGCACATAGTGGTCTTTGTCAGGATGAGTAATAATGAAACTTTGAAGAGTGAAGTTGTTATGTAGTGGCTAACTAAAACTGGCCACTACATTAAAGCTTACCTAGCTAATTTTTGGGCAGAAATGTGTTGGCCACGCTAACTTGAAAATAGACCGAAATGAGTTAGGTTACAACCATAGTCTCTTGTTATATGCGAACTATAAATTTAAATGGTACACATCCCAAGTCTATCAGAAACCCCATTAACAGAATAACCACGTTCCGTTATTTGCTTAACGGCTTGTACTTATTCGTTAGGCATTTACTTTTTACCTACTAGAGCTAAACCACCGTCTAAATCTCGCACTACTTGATTGCTGTCAGGTAGCCAAGCCACACCAATTAAATTCATTTCTGCATTTAGCTGAGTTACCGTTGCTTCGTCAGCTGGCAGGGCTAAACGTTTCAAAATTTTTGGTATAGCACTAGCTCCACGATTCCATTCAAAATTAAAGCTTTCATCATCGTGGGTTATTTGAACTGACGTAAAAGTGTTTCCACTCAAAAACTCTGCGTAGCCATCCTGTGCTTTTAACTGCCAGAGCAAGGATGCCATTGCTTCTACGTCTGTTTCAATACCGTCTGGGGTCTCTTTGATGCTCTTCATCGTTACGATATAACCATAATGATGTCATTAACCCTTTTGAAACCATGATGGTGCGTTCTTTATCGTACTTACCAACAATAGTGACGTAATAAATAGGCTGTTCACTTAGCGCAGGATCAACAACATGATTAGCTTCAAAAGTGGCAACCTCATCAGCCCTAAGTCCACATTGAACAGCTAAATCTACTCTTAATCTTGGCCCAAGTTTACTTAGTGCATTACTGGTATAAAGTAACTGCAACTCATCTTGATCATATGGTGATAAACTCGCATCAGTAGATTTTTTCTGTTTGTATTTTTTGGGGATCAATAGATCTGTCGTGGTGACCGTAAAGCCTTTTTCTTCAGCACCATATTGAGTGAACAATAAATCAATGTTGCCGTCTTTACGTTTTTTCTTAATCACTTTTGTTTTGTATTTGAAAGGAAGCTTTTCAATGCGGTGTTGCTTTCTAGCCCATTCGTAAAATTGACGCACATGGTTGATATACAAATTTGCGGTATCTCTATCAATTTTCTTAGCAAGAACCTGATCAATAAGGTATTTACGGTAACGATAAACAGGTAGCCAATATTTGGCTTTATCGCTGTCACTCACCGCATATACTTCATGCCAGTCAACGTCATGCGCTTCAATCCATTGTAAAAATAATGACATCGAATTTGCCAACGAATTCATCGTTACAAGCGATACCCCACCCAAAGGGTTCTTTTTACCGCCTCGCTTGGGCGGCATAAACAAGCCTTTGAATCTGTGCTCCAAAAATAAGTTAATTTCTAGTGCATCTAAAACACGCGTTAGTGATAACACCCTTGGAAATCGTTCAATAATATGATCTTGATGAAACATCACCATTCGCTTTCCGCTGTCATCAACATCAGAAAAATAAGGTAAATTTCCCAAATTAACGGTTTGCTTTACAACTTTTGGTGAATTATCGCTCAAATCATTACGCTCCATTTAAATACTGCATAAATTCATTGATCTTTACTTATATCTACGTCAATATAATTAACGTTAAATTAAATCAGGATCATAAGTGCCTTCAAAAGCACTTATGCGCTAAATGCGTTTGTCCATAGGCCAATATAAAAGCCAAACAAGGTTATAGAATCTAATGAATACCAGTATTTATGACGCTACTCATGACACTAGGCTTAGTGATATTGCAGATATCCGTTCAGGCCACCCATTTAGGGGCAGTATAGAGCCAGATATAAATGGTGATGTGCATGTTGTGCAGGTGCGAAACACAAAAGCCACTGGAGAGATAGTTCAGGATGAAGTAATCACAACCACGCTAACAAGTAAAAAACAGCCAGACTGGTTAAAGACGGGAGATATACTCTTTGTGGCAAAAGGAGCCAAACATTATTCCGCATTGGTCGAAGATTTACCAAAGCAAACGGTGTGCTCACCACATTTCTTTTTAGTACGAATAAAACCAGCATTTACAGAGTTAGTAGCGCCAGAATTTATATGCTGGCAACTAAATCAACTCCCTGCACAGCGCTATTTTCAAACAACGGCTGAAGGCTCGCTTTATTTGAGTGTTCGTAGGCAAATTTTAGAATATGTGCCTATTACAATGCTGCCGATAGAAAAACAGAGACAATTAACGGCTATGCACCGCTGCGGAGTAAAAGAACAAAAAGTATTACAACAGCTTATTGATAATAGACAAAAACAACTTGAAGCCATTGCCATCAGTGAGCTTAGCTAAAAATTTAAACAATAAAAGAATTTAACCATTAAGGAATAAAACGAATGCCAACAAGTCAAATCAATCAGGATGATATAAACAAAGCAGTATGGGCCGCTTGTGACACGTTTAGAGGGGTTATTAACGCAGATACATACAAAGACTTCGTGCTAACCATGTTGTTCTTAAAATACATCTCAGATGTGTATAAAGACGATTACAGGAAGCTCGTTGAACAGCATGGTGATAATCCGAAATTAATAACTGCCATGATGTCAAAGCAGCGATTTGTATTACCAGAAGGTGCTAGCTTTTGGGATTTATACGAACAACGTCACCAAGCAGGTAACGGGCAACGTATTGACCAAGCACTACATGCGTTAGAAGAAGCCAACGGAACTAAGCTTAAAAATGTATTCCAAGACATCAGTTTTAATACCGACAAGCTAGGCCAAGAAAAGCAAAAGAACGATTTACTGCGCCACTTATTAGAAGATTTTGGTAAAGACATTCTTAACTTAAGTTCAGAGCGTGTGGGGAGTTTAGATGTTATTGGTAATGCTTACGAATTCCTTATTAAACACTTTGCCGCAGGCAGTGGTGCCACCGCTGGTGAATACTATACTCCGCCAGAAGTTTCAGACTTACTCGCGACCATTTTAGAGCCTGTAGAAGGTGATCAAATATGCGATCCCTGTGTTGGCAGTGGCTCATTATTATTAAAATGTGGCGCAATGGTGCGTAAGAACTCAGGCTCAAAAAAATATGCCTTATTCGGTCAAGAAGCCATTGGTGCAACCTGGGCACTAGCCAAAATGAACATGTTCCTACATGGTGAAGACAACCACCGCATTGAATGGGGCGACACTATTCGCAACCCTCAGTTATTAGACAAAGAAGGAACAGGCTTAATACACTTTGACATCGTAACAGCCAACCCACCATTTTCTCTTGATAAATGGGGTCATGAAGATGCTAGCAGCGACCCGTATGGTCGTTTTAGACGAGGTATACCGCCAAAAACCAAAGGCGATTATGCATTTATCAGTCACATGATAGAAACGCTAAAACCAGAGACTGGGCGTATGGGTGTGGTTGTGCCGCATGGGGTGTTATTTAGAGCATCTTCTGAAGGGAAAGTTCGTCAACAGCTAATAGAAGAAAACCTACTTGATACCGTAATAGGACTACCAGAAAAACTATTCTTTGGTACAGGTATTCCAGCCGCTATTCTGCTATTTAAAAAGCAAAAAACGGACAACAATGTTTTGTTTATTGATGCTAGCCGAGAATTCAAGTCAGGTAAAAACCAAAACCAGTTAACAACAGAGAATATTCAAAAAATTATAGACACCTACAAAGCCCGTGAAACTGTTGATAAATATGCTTACCTAGCCAGTTTTGATGAAATTGCTGAAAATGATTTTAACCTCAATATTCCTCGTTATGTTGATACCTTTGAAGAAGAAGCAGAAATTGATTTAGTGGCAGTGCGTACTGAGCGTGTAGAGCTTAAAAGTGAACTCAATACGCTTGAAGCAGAAATGGAAAGCTACTTAAAGGAGTTAGGTTATGATGCCTAATGATTGGGAAAATAAAACTTTAGAATCATTGTGTGATCCTGATGCTCCAATAACTTATGGGGTCTTAAAGCCCGGAGATTATGTTGTAGATGGTATTCCATTGCTTCAAATTAAAGATTTACTAGGAAATATAAATGATATCGATTCCTTGCACAGAATTTCATCAGAGCTTGATCACGAGTATAGACGTTCACGAATCGCCACCAATGATATATTAATTTCACTTGTTGGTACGGTTGGAAGATTGGGGCTAGTTCCAAAAGAGATTGACGGTTCAAATATACATAGAAATTTAGGTAGAATTCGTACAAATCACTATGAATTTCTGATTCACTATTTAAATTCAGATATAGCTAAAAACCAAATTGGGTTGTCATCATCAGGTAGTTCACAATCAGCATTAAATTTAACTGTACTTAGAGCATTAAAAGTTCCAATCCCCCCACTCCCTGAACAACGAAAAATCGCCACTATCCTTGGCACTTGGGATAAAGCGATTAGCACCACCGAGCGCCTAATCGACAACAGCAAACAGCAGAAAAAAGCCCTAATGCAACAACTGCTCACTGGAAAAAAACGCCTACTTGATGATTCAGGTAAGTCGTTTGAGGGTGAGTGGGAAGAGGTAGCTGTTGGTGACCTTGGAACAATTTATTCAGGTGGTACCCCAAGTACATCAAATAAAGAATATTGGGATGGTGACATCGATTGGATAACACCCACTGATATTACAAAACAAGATAGTGTATATATCAACTCTAGCGTAAGGCGAATCTCAGCCGAAGGTCTTAAAAATAGCTCAGCTAAACTAGTACCAAAAGGCTCTTTATTGGTCTGCACTCGTGCAACTATTGGTGAGATGGCTATTACCGCCCACGAAATGTGTACTAATCAAGGCTTTAAAAATATTATTCCGAACCAGAAAACAAATATTGAATTCTTGTTTTATCTACTGACATATGAAAAACATAAGTTAATAAGTAAAGCGAGTGGTTCTACTTTTTTAGAGTTGTCAAAAAGTGCCTTTGAAAGTATGAAATTTAATGTACCTCTAATAGGTGAACAACAAAAAATCGCTGCCGTATTAACTAATGCTGATAAAGAAATAGTAGCTCTTGAGAAACAACTAGCTGATTTAAAACAAGAGAAAAAAGCATTAATGCAACAGTTATTAACTGGCAAGCGTAGAGTAAAAGTTTAAGGAAAAGCATCGTGGCAAGTGAAGTTACTAGATATATCAAAGAAAAAGTGAAAACTGCATTGTGGGGTAAGTCAGCAGGACGCTGTCAGTTTAATGGCTGTAACCGTCCACTTTACCAATCTCCTATAACACTGGAGGCGGTTAACATTGCAGAAGCGGCACATATTTACTCTTTTTCGAAAGCTGGCCCTAGGGGATGGGGACCATTCGTAACTAATAAAGCTGAGCTAAACGAAGTCGGCAATCTGATGTTAATGTGCCACGACTGCCATAAAACAATTGATCAAGATACAACAGGAAAGAAATACTCTGCTGATTTATTGCAAAAATGGAAAAAAGAACACGAGCACCGCGTTTGGACAGTGGCAGGTATTTCACTTTCAAATAAATCATATGTTGTTTTTTATGGCGCAAACATTGGTGAACAAAAATCTCCTTTACAATACGATCAAGCTGTAACGGCAATGTTTCCAACCAAATACCCTGTTAGCTCAGCGCCTTTGACATTATCTATGTCGAGCAGTTTAACCGATAGAGACGCAGAATATTGGGCTGCTGAATCAAAACAATTAGAAACTGTTTTTACACAGCAGATTACACCTTTGATAAGTGCGGGGGAAAATATACATTTTTCACTGTTCTCATTAGCACCGATGCCTTTATTAATTAAGTTGGGCTGTTTATTCACAGATAAAATTTCCGTTGATACATATCAACCCATTCGCGAGCCAAAAACGTGGAGTTGGCAAGTTATGCCTGACAACTTTGATTTTATTGTAGTTGAACCGCAATCAAAACAACGCATGCCTGTTCTTGTTTTATCTTTAAGCGCACATATCGAAAGTAGCAGGGTTCATGAAGTTTTAGGGGACGATGTGGATATTTGGGAAATCAAAACGCCACAAGAATTTCAACACAATGACTTTATGAGATCGCCTGAACAATTGGCTTTATTTAGGCAAGCCATGAGAAAAGTCATCGAGAGCATATCCGCGCATTATGGTTTAGATACTGAATTAAATATATTCCCAGCAATACCCGTTTCTTGTGCTGTTGAATTGGGAAGAATTCGAATGCCAAAAGCATCGATGTCATGGCGTATATTCGACCAAAACTATCAAACTAAAACGTTTAACGAAACTATAACAATACATGGAGGTTAGTAATGGTAAATATAGTTAGTCGTGAGGACGCGCTTCAGGAAGCTGCGTCAAAATTAGATATCAGTCCTTCCAAATACAAACAAGCAATAGAGCGCTTTAACTCAATGAAGTCATTTTTGTTAGAAGGTGAATATGATGGTGCAATGTCTCCTCCTGATGTTTACCTTCAAGGATCTTTTAAACTGGGCACTGAAATAAGACCATTTAAAGATAGTAAGGATTCAGACTACGATATTGATTTAGTTTGCTGTTTGGGTCATATGAAACAGTTTAGCCAAGCGAGTACCATTAAGAACCAAGTTGGTGACAGAATAAAATCAAATGGCACATACTCTAGAATGCTTGATGACGAAGGTAAGCGCTGTTGGACTCTAAACTATGCCGAAGAGGATAACATTGGTTTCCATATGGATGTGCTTCCTGCTGTAAATGAACAAAGTGGAGTTGGCCAAATACACTCAATTGCAGCTACCAATAAAAATCAAGATGAAAGTTATACTTGGACAACAAGTAACCCTAAAGGGTTTGCTGAGTGGTTTTATCAGCGTAACGGTGAAGCGTTTCAACTTGCAAAACTATCACAGAAACAGCAAATATTTAATAATCAACGTCAGTTATTTAACTCTATCGATGAAGTGCCTAACATCCATGTGAAAACTCCGCTACAAAGAGCAATTCAAATATTGAAAAGACACCGTGATATTAGGTTTTCTCAGTCAGATATAGAGTTATGTAAGCCTATTTCAATGGTTATTACAGTATTAGCCGCTAGTTGTTATAGAAATGAAAATACGATTTATAGCACCTTGAGTAACTTAATATCATTATTAGAGCAACAAGCTGCACAGCTTAATAATGACTTTGTATTCAATGATTATTTTTCTCGTTCTACTTATAATCTAATTACACGCAAGAGTAACGGGACCTGGCTTATTCAAAATCCAGCTAATCCGGGAGAAAATTTTGCTGATCGATGGCATGAAGATGACCATGCAAGGGCAAAAGCATTTTTCCAATGGGTTTCTTGGTTAAAAGAAGATTTCATTAATATTGATACGTTCGTTGAAAATGATCGCTTCACGAAGTCTCTAGTCGATGTATACCGTCCATCTAACCTACCTGCTTTGCATTTTAATGTTCAACATAAAGAGCATGGGGGTTGGCCTGTATCTTTAAATCAAGACTACAATGTGGAAATAAAAGCTAGCTATAAAACGAATGTGTTTTGGAAAAAATTTGAATCAGGACAGCCTCTTTTAAAAGGTAAAGATCTTAAATTTAAAGTTAATACAAATATACCAAAGCCTTTTGATATTTATTGGCAAGTTGTGAATACAGGACAAGAGGCAGCAAATGCTGGGCAACTCAGAGGGGAAATTTCAGAGCACACAAATAGAAATTCTTCAGATATATATCGAACAGAATCAACTTCATATACTGGCGACCACTGGGTGGAGTGTTATGTAATTAAAAATGGAAATTGTGTAGCAAGAAGTGGCGAGTTTATAGTTAGTATAAGGGATAGGTTTTAAGATATGTCTGTAGTCAACTTTAAAGAAGAATTTAGTTCAAAAATTCCAGCACTAACCCTGCTGACTAATTTGGGTTACCAGTTCATTCCTCCTAGTGAGTGTGAAGCCTTACGTGGCAATCCATCCCTTACGACAAAGAGCGCGGCAGATAAAAAAAGCACTCATCAAGTGGTGTTAATGCCAATCATGCGTAAGTTTTTAGCCAAACAAACCTTTCCCTTTGCTGGTAAGCAACACAAGCTCACTGATGCCGCGATTGATAAAGTGATGCACGAGTTAAACCCTGCGATGAATTTAGGGCTTAAAGCGGCTAATGAGAAGCTTTATAACGCCATGATGTATGGCGTGAGTGTTACTGAGTTTGTTGATGGTAAAAAAGCCTCTCCTACTATTCAGCTCATTGATTGGCATAATATTGATAATAACCAGTTCCATTTTACCGAAGAATTGGTGGTACAAAATGCTGAAGGTACAGGTAATCGTATTCCTGATATCGTTTGTTTTGTAAATGGCTTACCTTTAGTGGTCATTGAGGCAAAACGCCCTGATTCAAATAAAGAAGGTAAATCGACCAATGCTGAGGCGATTTCTCAGCAAATACGCAATCAAGGTCAGCTAGAAATTCCACACTTATTTGCTTATAGCCAGTTACTGTTATCGGTAAACGGACATGAAGGATTGTATGGTACTTGCGGTACACCTGAAAAATTCTGGGCAAAGTGGAAAGAAGAGTTAATACCTGAAGCTGAGTTTGTTCGCCTAAAAAATCGTAACCTTAATGATAAACAGCTTAATAGTTTGTTCAATCATCGCCCCGCTTACGCTAAAGATGACTACTTATCGTTAATTTCCGCAGGTGATTTAACCGTTACCGACCAAGATAGACTGATCATCAGTTTATTACGCCCTGAGCGTTTACTTGAGATGACCCGATTGTTTACTTTGTTCGATAAAAAAGCAGGCAAGATTGTCGCTCGTTATCAGCAAGTATTTGGCATTAAAGCTTTAGTTGACCGCATTAATACCTTTGATGCAGCAGGTGCTCGTGAAGGCGGTGTTATTTGGCATACAACGGGCAGTGGTAAATCGTTTACTATGGTGTTTTTATCCAAAGCCCTTGTTTGGTTAGAAGAACTATCACAAGTTCGAGTGATCATCGTAACTGACCGAGTTGATTTAGAAGATCAGCTTAGCCGTACTTTTGCCTCTGGTGGTGTACTGACTGACAGAGATAAAAAAGATGCTATGGCAACATCAGGCAAACGTTTAGCCGAGCAAATTGGTAAAGGTAATGAACGCGTTATCTTTTCAATTATTAATAAGTTTGGCTCTGCTATTAAGCAAAAAGAATGTTTTAACGATAGCCCCAATATTATTGTATTAGTGGATGAAGGCCATCGTAGTCAAAACGGTGAAAACAATATTCGAATGCAGCAAACTTTGCCCAAAGCAGCATTCATTGCATTTACAGGTACGCCATTATTAAAAGATGATAAGACTGAAAACAAGTTCGGTAAAATCATCCACTCATACACCATGCAACAAGCCGTTGAAGATAAAACCGTAACCCCCTTGTTATACGAAGAGCGTATTCCTGAGTTAAACGTGAATGACAAGGCCATTGATGCTTGGTTTGAACGCAGCACCAGTAAATTAAGCGACAAACAACGAACTGATTTAAAGAAAAAGTTTTCACAAAAAGGTCAAATCTACCAAGCTGAAGGTCGAATTGATTTGATTGCTTATGATATTTCTGATCATTTCCAAAATTTCAAACAGCAAGGCTTAAAAGGCCAGTTAGCTTGTGACTCTAAAGCCTCGGCCATTCGCTATAAGAATGCATTAGATAAAATAGGCTCTGTGACTTCTGTTGTAGCTATGTCACCGCCTGATACGCGCGAAGGCCATGACGTTGTTGATCAAGACAGTAAAGACATCGTTCAAAACTGGTGGAAAGGTAACGTTGCACAAACCTACGGGGGCGATGAAAAATCTTACACAAAAGCCATTATAGAAGACTTTAGCCGTGACGATGGCCCCGACATCATGATAGTGGTCGATAAGCTACTAACGGGCTTTGACGAGCCTAAAAATACGGTACTTTATATCGACAAGCCACTTAAAGAGCACAATCTGATACAAGCCATTGCTCGCGTAAACCGTTTACATAGTAAAAAGCTGTTTGGTTACTTAATTGATTACCGTGGTATTTTGAAAGAACTTGATACCACCATTGAAAAATACCAAGACTTGGCTGAACGCACCCAAGGTGGCTTTGATATAGACGATCTTAAAGGTTTATATAACCGCATGGATACGGAATATAAAAAGTTACCAGGCTTACATAGTGAGCTGTGGGATATTTTTGCTAATGTTAAAAATAAGCAAGATGGCCCTGCATTAAGGCAAGCATTAGCCCCTAAAGTGCAGGATGTAGATGGCAAATTGGTTGATACTAATCTTAAAAAGCGTGATGACTTTTACTCTGCCCTGACTGTTTTCTCTAACTGCATTAAGGTCGCTTTACAATCTGCTAGCTACTTTGAAGATAAGTCTTTCGATAGCAAACGTGACTTGTATAAACGTGACTTAAAAGCCTTTGTAGACCTACGCAAACAAGTTCGTGAAGATGCCAACGAAACCGTCAACTACGATGAGTATGCAGAAGATATCCGTAGCTTATTAGATAAACATATTGCAGGTATTGAGGTAAAAGAACCTGATGGTGCTTACTTGGTTGGTAATCTGGGTAAAAATGTTAAACCGCAAGATTTAAGTGATGATGAAGCTCGAAACCAAACAGACAAAATCACGGGTCGTATCACTAAGATGATTGAAGAAGATCTTGCTGATGATCCTTATGCACAAGAGTATTTTTCTAATCTGTTAAAGAAAGCGATTGAGAAAACCAAAGAAATGTTTGATGCGCCAGTTAAACAATACATCTTGTTTGCTGACTTTGAACAAGAAGTAAAAGATCGCAAAGTTGCCGATATACCAAACGACTTTACCGATGATTCAGGCAAATTAAATAAACATGCTCAAGCCTATTTTGGTTTGTTTAAGCATGTGTTTGGCGCAGACTACTTAATCGAACAATCATTAGATAATGAGAAATTAGTAGAGCTTGCCTTTAATATTGATGAAGTGGTTAACAATGCAGTAGCTGAATACTCTATCAACCCTGCCGAAATTGAAAATGCCATCAGTATGAAGTTACTACCGATGTTGTTTGGCGATATCGGTATTGATAACGCTGAAAAACTCATTGAAGCAGTGCTTAAAATTACTCGCCTTGGTTTATCAAGAGGTTAATGTTGATGGCGAATTCATTAACAGAGGCTAGTTCTTCAATTGCTGCTGAAATTAGTACCAAGAAAACCCACACTAAAACGGCTGAGCGTGGTGCTTTTTATTACGGTAATGACATGATTCATTATGATGTGATCCGTAAATCACAAAGCAGCAAGGTTAACTCTAGTAAAGCTGTTGCTCGTAAGGTGGTGATAAAGGTGCATCCCGATCAACGTGTGGTTGCAACAGTGCCACATGATGCTACCGAGGATTCGATTCAACAGGCTATGCTTAAACGTGCCAGATGGATTTGGCAAAATATTGAAGAATTTGCTAAGCAAAAAGATTACGTTTTACCCAAACGCTATGTCAGCGGTGAACCCCAGTTTTACTTAGGCAGACGCTATGTTTTAAAAGTGCTAATAGATTCTGAGCAAGTGTCTAACGTTAAGCTTAGTCGTGGTAAATTGAACGTAACCTTACGTAAAGATTTTGATGATCGGGTGGTTAAAGTTAAGCCATTAGTAGACAAATGGTATCAACATAAAGCTAAAGCAATTTTTCATGAACGCCTAAATAAAATGCTGCCTAAATCGTCATGGGTAACAGGCATTCCATCCTTTAGAGTGATGGCTATGAAAAAGCAATGGGGAAGCTGTTCTGCTAAAGGTAACCTAATGCTCAACCCTCATCTAATTAAAGCCCCTAAAGAATGTATTGATTACGTGATATTACATGAGCTATGCCATATTGCCGAGCACAACCACAGCGAAAAGTTTTGGCGATTGCTTACTCAAGTGATGCCCAACTGGAAAGAAGTTAAAGCCAAACTGGATGATATGGCGGAGTTGTATTTAAATGAATAAAGATGAATTAAAGTTACTTTGTAAAAGCGAGAACAGAGTCTGCCCTATGCCCCCGCAATGGGCCAAGTTTGAAGAACTTATTGCTAAAATATCAGACGAAAAACCACCTCATTCACTAATTTTAGGCTCTTGGTTTGAATCAAGTGATAAAAAGATAGCGAGAGTCCAAGAGCAAATTGATTGGGCTGATGAAAGGGGTTTATTGAATGTTGCAATTGAATATTTGAACGGTCTAACAGAAAGTCAGTGGTATAAGGGGTTTATTAGAAGATCATGAGTAAACATAATGAGCATTCGTCATATAGAGAAAAATTAATAGAGCATTTATTTGCTGGTGAACTACTGAAGCTCTCGTGGCTTGAGCATCACTGTGGGCTTGAGATAGCAAAGCCCGAAGTGGATAATTCTGGTTATGACATCATTGTGGAGTGCTATGGGATAATTAGACATATTCAATTAAAAGCATCTCACATTTCGTCCTCAACTACTCAACAAAAAGTTCATGTCAAATTAGCTGACAAACCATCAGGGTGTATGGTTTGGGTTATTTTTGATGAGGTCACATTAACTTTAGATCATTTCCTATTCTACGGGGATAAAGCTGGAGAACCATTACCTAGCTTAGATAGCCTTAAAGTAGCAAAACATTCCAAAGGTAATAAAGATGGAATAAAAGCTGAAAGGCCAAACATTCGAGTGATAAATAAAGGACAATTCAAGACTGTTAAATCAGTTGGAGAACTATTTAACCTACTATTTTGTAATGAGCTATCTAACATAGAGGGCGAAGTATTTTTACCTCAAAACTTAGTTCCTGCTGATCATGATAATGAATTTAAGAAACTACATCGAATAGAAAAGTGGTCTAATAAGCCATGGCAGAAAAATTCACAGTTGATTAAAGCCTTTCTTGAACTTAATTCAGTTCAAACCAATATCACTCTTGACCAACTGTTTGACCATTGTATTAAATGTTATGGCGGGGTATTGAATGAATGGAAGAATAACTTCAACTCTATGAAATCAGATCATGGCAATTCACACGGAAGAGTATTTATAACTGTAGAAAATGAAGTTCAAATGTATGACTATGTGAGAAAGGAAATAAATAAATTTAGTTGGTAATCTGGTAACAGTTTACGCTGCTTTTTTAAGGTGGCATTCGTTAGATAAAAATGAAGATGACATTATATAGAATTCACCAGCAGACTTACCACTACCTGCGGCAAAGTGTTTAATTAGATATTCGTAGGCGTTACCAATAATATCAAGAGAGCCAACACGACTTGGGCGTAAGTTAAGAATGTCTTTACCAAAGTCTTCTAATAGGTGGCGGAGAATGTCGTTCTTTTGTTTTTCTTGACCTAGCTTATCAGTGTTAAAGCTAATATCTTGGAAAACATTTTTCAGCTTAGTGCCATTCGCTTCTTCAATGGCATGTAGTGCTTGGTCAATACGTTGGCCGTTGCCTACTTCATGAAGTTTCTCGTATAGATCCCAAAACTTGCACCTGTAGGTAATACAAAGTGTTGCTTCGCCATCATTGCGTGAATCAGCTCAGGGTTATCACCATATTGCTCTACAAGCTTGTCGTATTCATCTTGGTATACATCAGAGATGTACTTTAAGAACAACATGGTTAAGATGAAGTCTTTATAAATAGAAGGGTCTACTGTTCCTCTGAAGGTATCGCAGGCAGCCCATACCGCCTTGTTAATTTCATCTTGATTTTACCATCTTTTAAGTCCTTAATTTAAATTCTGTCTAGCCCTGATTATCAGAGCCTAATAATTCTTTAGCGATGCCTTGCATCTGTTTTGCTCTGTTCTCAATTAGAGCACTTAACACCTGTTTTTCTTGTTTCACTTTGCTATCAAACCCAACGATAGCGTGCTGCTTTTCGAGAGTTGGAATAACAAGTGGAGCGGCTTCTAATACAGCTCGTCTAATGCTTGTTTGTGAGCTACCTTCAGCAGAATTTGCAAAGTACCGCTGGGCACCATCTTGATTTAGCTGCCAGGCTACAAATTCAGGTAACACTGATTTATCAGTTACTTGAATTAAAAAATAGTGGGGTGCGCAAACCGTTGGTTTATCAATCTCGCCAACACAACCTGCTAAGTTACGACCACCACGAGCCGCAAACAGCACATCGCCTTTTTGTAACCAGTCAGGTGTTTTACGCCCTGTAATATTTGTGCGAATGAGTTGATGCCACTGTATGATCCCGTCGTTATCAATATCCCTGTTCTGCACAACATAAGTGTTACTTTCCGTGTCTTCAGGTATCTTTCCCCTAAAAGGGTGGCCAGCTTTCACAATCGCAATATCAGATAATGTTTTATTCATTCGTAATTGCACCATATAAATGATGCAATTAAGATAGCGAGGGATGATTATTTAGCTAATACTTATTTTGCATCTTTTGAATGATGCATTTTATTTGTGGTTAACGTTGACGGTTTAGGAGGTATGTTTTTAGCAAAATTGTTTTGTATTGATTTTAGGAGTGGCGTAAATAGGAAGTTTAAAGTGCACTGGTTTTATCTATTTCAGGCAGTAGTTCTGTTAAGTCACATTCAAGTGCTTTAGCGATAGCGCATAACTTAATAACAGTAACGTTAACTGTACCGTTTTCAACTCGACTTAAATAGCTCTGATTTAAACCTGAATCAAATGATAATTCAGCTTGGCTTTTATCTTTGAAGACTCTCATCATCTTGATATTTTTACCTAATTTTTTCGCAAAATCGTCCATTGGTTTGTCTCAAACACAAAAGACTAAATATCCCACATTGCGTTGTTTTACACGATTGCATATAATCCTAAATAATGCATATATGCATATTTAAGGTGTTTTTATTATATTTATTGAGGTTTATGCATGGAAAAATTCGAATTAGACAAAACAGTCATCCAAATTTTGTCTATGCCCAACGTCAATCACTTCACTGCAACTGAAATAAGAACGGCATATATAGCGATCAAGCAGGATGCTGAACTTAACCCAACGGTATCCCGTCGTTTCGTTTATGAAGAGCTTTTAAAATTAACCAGAAGGGGTTGGTTAGTAAGAAGCACAACTAAGAAGAAAGGGCTTACTCGTTACACCAAAAGCGACTTGTTTGATCACGCAATTTTAAAAGAAATGGTATCGCTAATGCCGTATGAAGAAGTAAGCGCGACTTCACCTGTCAGTTACTCCCAAATGCTCATTCAACGGCTAAATCAATACAACTCCGCGCTATTAGAAGGCTTAGGTGCGATAAAAGAGTATGTCGCATTGAAAGATATATATCCTGAACAGCATGACGATTTAAAAGGTCGTTACATGGCAGTTCAGGAAAACAACCACATCTTAAAAGGGAAAATTTCAGTTTTAAACGAACTTATTAAATCAACAAAAGAGAACGAATAAATGAAACTAAGAAATTGGCAGTCAGAGTGCATTCACTTTGCAATTTCTAAATATAAGTTAAAGAAGCACTTTTTAGCCCTTGCTACTCCTGGTGCTGGCAAAACAGTGATGGCTTCTGTATTAGCTAAATTGATGTATGACCAAGGTGACATTGATCTTGTGCTTTGCTTTTCTCCTTCTTCAATCGTCGCGCATGACTTTAGTGAAGCGTTAGGTGAACAATTCGAAGCAGATTTTGACGGCACCATCGGCGCATTGGGCAATTCATTCACTTATCAGGCACTGGGCACAATAGATAATAAGGTCTGGCGCTTATTTGAAAAGTATCGCGTGTTTGTGATCTTTGATGAGATCCATCATTGTGCAGGTTCAAATATAAAAGATGCTAACGCTTGGGGTAAGCCGATCATAACAACGATTAAACAAAAAGCGGCTTACACAATCGCATTAACTGGCACACCGTGGCGATCCGATGCTCAGCCTATAGCACTGGCTGACTACTGCAATGAGTCAGGGCAAATACAATGTGATTATGTATATGGCTTAAAACAAGCTATTTCTGACAATGTATGTCGAATACCGCAAGTAGTTGCATTAGATAATGACAAGATCACAGTTGTTGAGGGTGATGAAACAAGCCACTTCACAAGCTTTATAGAGCTGCTATCACAATCAATTGTTCCTTACTCAGAGATAGTGACAAACACGAGCGTAATAGAGCAACTATTAATCCACTCTAGTCACAAGCTAAATGAGCTTCGCGGCGTTAACAAAGAAGCAGGAGGGTTGATCGTTGCCTCATCCATTGCTCATGCTTGGCAAATACAACTAATTTTGAAGCAGACTATTGGTGAAAGTGCTGTTGTTGTCACGAGTGATGAAGGCAACGGAAATGATCTCATAAAATCTTTCAGATATAGCCAAGAGAAGTGGATCATCAGTGTTGGCATGATATCAGAAGGCACGAATATCCCACGCCTTCAGGTGTGCAGTTACCTTTCAAACGTAAAAACAGAGATGAATTACCGCCAAGTGTTGGGGCGTTTACTACGCATTACTGATGCGCCAAATCAACAGGCAATTTTATTTATGCCAGCAGAGCCAAATCTTGTTGAGTATGCTTATCGCGTGGCTCAAGACATCCCTGATGAATTAACAAAAGTAAGATTTGCACAGATGGATGAAGAGATCATCGCAGAAGCACCTGCGTTAGATGAAGGCGACGACATTGACGATAGTGACAGTCATGCAATCATTAGTGCTAACAAACCAACTATCAGCATTGGTGATACAACAATTAATTTAGATGAAAGGCTCACGTCGTTTAATGATATGCCATCAAGTGAATTAGATATTTCAATCGATAAAATCATAGGGATCTTTGGTCAGTTTAATCATAAAGAGCTTGAAATCGATGGCTTCGAACAATTGATCATCTCAGAGCAATCAATGAAGAAGCTTAGCCAGTTTAGTTCAGAAGCATTTTAAAAAAATGGAGTTGTTATGATTCATAAACCTCATGGCTGGGTAATTTTAAAATTCACCAATAAAGGTGATGTATTTTTTAAAATCTTTGCGAGTTGGCGCGGTGGCTATTCAGATGGAGATTCTTGGCGACTCAGCTCTGGCTCTAATAAACCTCCTGTTTTATCAAAATGTGGAAAGTGTTGGGAATGGTCGCAAGAGTCAGGCTCTTGTTATCATCTTCCTTTACATGGTGAAGATGGATATACATTTTATACAGCCAAATCCTCGCAAATATTATTCTTCAGTCTGGAGAAAATGATGTTTTCATTGAAAGAGTGAAGTTGTCTGCAATACTAACTTAACTTGGTTTCATGTTTACATGATTTGCTATCTGAGACATTGTAATTGAAGATTTTTGTAAAGGTTTGGGTATAAAAATAGGCTTTTAGATACTAATAAATATAGATTCTATTAATATATTTCTTATTTATAAAGTAAATTTAGCCTTTCAATTTGGCATACTAGAGCAGCCCAGTACCAATGACTGTCCCATTCTCCTCGCGCACTCAAACACTTGACCCAGAAAACTGTTTTAGTGGTTCACATAAAAATGCAGAGTAGTTCCACTAGACCGGAATACGCATAAGCCGAGCATACTAGTATCACCATTAAATACAACCTTATGGTTGCACTAAATAATAATACTATATAGGAAGCTGAACAAGGATATAAGCCAAATAGTACATAAGGCAACATGAACGGACGGACAGTATCAATTTCTTTTTTGAAAAGCCATTTACCCCATATAATGGTTCGAGTCTGGGAGGGGCCACCAATTTTGATAAGCCGCTTAAAGAAATTTAAGCGGCTTTTTCATGTCTATTTTTCAACAAAATGGAGTTCAACACTCCCAATCAAATAGTCACAGCTTATAACGTTGACCTTTCATGAGCTTTGTCTTTGACTGCTTTGGCAATCTCTAAATGAGTTTGAGCTGCCGTAATCGCTCTGACCGCTCTAGACTTAAACTCTCGTTGATAAAGGGTATATACCACCAGCAAGCTCGCCACAATCAATAGCATAGGGTTCCAGAACCAACACAGCGCCGCCATTGAGAAATAATAAGAGCGTAGACCATAATTATAGGAATGAGCAGCCTGATCACCTACAGTGGCCATTTGTCGGGAATAGGCAGCTAAATTTTTATTTTGACCTGTTGGGTCTATGGGTGCTGCGCCTATCATCACATTCAAAAAGCCATATTGACGCATTGACCAAGTAAATTGAAAAAAAGCTAATACAAAAATACCCGCAAGCAAAGCGAGCTTAACTTGCACTAATGCATGATTGGGCTCTGCAGCAAATGGTATCGAGCTAATGACGTCTTCAAGTCGCTCTACTTGCGCAAACAGCGTTAACACACCTGCTAAGACCAGTAAGGTTGTCGAGGCAAAAAATGCGATATTTCGTTCTAAATTGGCCAATAAAGACGCTTCACCTACGCGGATCTCCTTGGTCATAACCTCTGCCATCCAATGAATTCGGTGTTGGTGTAAGCATCGAGCAATACAGTTAGTATTTTTTGCTTTTTTTCGAGCAAAAATGGTGTATCCCACCCAACAAAGGAAGAAACAGACAAGCGCTAAAATATCGAATAAAGAAAAAAGCATCGCTCTCAATTGGTTATTGGTGATGTGTTTAATTATGCATCACATTCTCTAACGCTTAAACCGCTTTATTAATAAAACATTATTCGGTTAATTGAGCGGTTAGTGTTACGTATTCAATCTATTTGCTGTAAACGCGCTACTGCATATAACGCTAAACGCTCGATAAAAAGAGAAACGCTTTATATTGAAACGCAAACATACTTCATTTCAAGGTACTCATCCAAACCGTGTCTGGATCCCTCTCGACCAATACCAGAAGACTTAATCCCACCAAACGGAGCAACTTCAGTTGAAATCAGCCCTGTATTAACCCCAACCATGCCAAACTCTAACGCCTCTGAAACCCGATAAACTAAACTAATGTCGTTTGCATAAAAATATGCAGCTAAACCAAAATCTGTATCATTAGCCATTTCTATCACTTGTGCTTCATCATCAAACTCAAAAATAGGGGCGATGGGTCCAAAGGTTTCTTCTTTTGCTACTAACATGTTTTGCTGGCAATTGCTTATCACTGTGGGAGCAAAAAAGTGACCAGACTCTGTAAGTGGCTGACCACCAACTAATACTTTGCCATTAAGTGATAAGGCATTAGCAATGTGCGATTTGGCTTTATCAACGGCATCTTGGTTTATCAGTGGTCCAATATCAGTCTCTACATCAAAGCCATCTCCTACATTAAGCGCTGTAACCGCTTTGACGAACTTCTCAGTAAACTGTTCTATGATCCCTGATTGCACATAGATACGGTTTGCACAAACGCATGTTTGCCCAGCATTTCTAAACTTAGCTTGTATCGCCCCTGCTACAGCAGCTTCAAGATCTGCATCATTGAACACAATAAAAGGCGCATTGCCGCCAAGCTCTAGTGATAACTTTTTTACTGTGGGGGCGCATTGTTGCATTAATTTAACCCCCACGGCTGTTGAGCCAGTAAAAGATAACTTTCTTACCTGATGACTTTCACACAAGATTTGACCTACTTTCTTTGCCTCTCCGATAACCACATTAAACACCCCGTTAGGAATTCCTGCCCTATGAGCAAGCTCGGCTAGTGCAAGTGCAGTTAATGGCGTTTGTGGTGCGGGTTTGACAATCATGCTGCAGCCTGCGGCTAATGCTGGTGCAGCTTTGCGAGTAATCATTGCTAAGGGGAAGTTCCATGGCGTAATAGCCGCAGTCACACCTATGGCTTGCTTTATGACGGTTATGCGTTTGTCTGATTGGTGCCCCGGAATTGTCTCTCCATAGACACGCTTTGCTTCCTCAGCAAACCACTCAATAAATGATGCGCCATAATTCACTTCAGCTTGAGCTTCCGCGAGGGGTTTTCCCTGCTCTAACGTCATAATCCTGGCAAGGTCGTCACTATGCTGCAGTATAAGCTGATGCCACTTGAGCAGTATTTGTTGGCGTGCTTTAGCCGTTAACGCTTGCCAAGGGGCTAATGCCTGCTGCGCTGCGCTAATCGCAGAATGAACTTGTGATTCACTAAGTTGTGGCACACAGGCAACAAGCTCATTGGTAGCGGGATTGATTACATCTTGAGTAAAACCAGAATCCCCATCAATCCATTGACCATTAACATAAGCTTGTTGACGAAAAAGAAAGGCATCTTGAACTCGGTGCATAGCATGACCTTTTAACGAAAATAAGTACCTAACCAACACTCAAAAACTGACTCATCAATAATTGGGATGGCTCACTCGAATAAGTTAATAGTAACTAAGTTTCATAGACATAACGACCCAAGATCAATTGTGTATTCAATGATGCTTCAAATGTCGTGCTTCAGCGATGTGATCTAACCATCATCCAACGTATTAATGCCCTAAATGGATTGCAATCTTATATCAGCGGAGTATCTTTATTATTGATAGTGTGTCTTTAAAGGATTGAAATTAAAAGGATCGATATATGCTTGAAACGGGTTTTAAAGTACTCTTTGTATTAGTTTTTTTTGTCATTGCTTACAAACTTATTTTTTCAGGTTCTCGTGGACTAACAATATTTGAAATGCATTTCAAAGAAGGGAAACTGAATAAACATTCGGGCAAAATACCTGAACGTTTCTCAAGAGAATGTAAAGCCATAGCAAAAGCTGAAAAGTTAACTTGTACAGTACGTGCTGAAAAGCAAGGTGATGTCAGATTACACGTATCTGCCAACGTATCAGATAAGTTAACCCAACGAATTAGAAATGTGTTTCCATTTGAATATTACGATAAAAAACAGCCTGATAATTCAAAATTAAAAGGCTGAATGCGATACTACTAAGGTTATTGTCTTCTTAATAACCTTAGTTTTGCTCAATCTGCTATAGATATTTTAGACAGTTAGCTAGCTTTTAAATAACTCTTTTAAATAACTCTTTTAAATAACTCTTTTTAATAACTCTTTTTAATAACTCTTTTAAATAACTCTTTTAATAACTATGGTTGCTTTTGAATAACCAAAGTCACTTGGGCAACTGTTACCCCAAACTTAATAATATCGCTTTTGTTAATGATAGTATTTTCATCCACTAAGAACATCCAGTCATCAAAGTGCACTTCATATTCTGACTCATCTACAATCAAGTTCATGTCATAAGCCCAACGTAACGCACTGCCCTTAGCTTCGCCTGTAGCAATACCTAAAATATCGTTAGCCTTTCCTTCATATTGGCCATTACCTAAATCGGTAATATGCCAAATTCGGGTTTGTTTTTCCCCATCATCATAAATAAATCGCTCGTCAATAATACCTTGATTATCTTGCCAGCTAGCATCCATCGAGACTGTAAATTTACGAGTCACAGTGCCTGAAAAATCCTGAACAATGCCGGCAGCAGTCAATTTACCAGCAAAAAACTGCTGCAAATCCAATACAGGGGTAGTTTTATCGTAATCCTCGATTGAAGCCGATGAGCAAGACATTAAAGATAAAGCTGCCAAGGTTGCTATGCAAAATGACTTTATTCTATTTAGTTGAGTCATTATTTATTGGCTCCAATTAATTGCTGTCTAAGTTCTGGTCTACTGGTTTGCTCCGAAAGCCAAATATCCAAAAATGCGGCAGCAAACCCCGGTTCTTGAATAATTGGTAATGCTTGCTCATTGAAGTAAAACTGGCCTCTATCTTGGCTGTGCATCATAAAACTTAATCTATCGCCTTCCTTAACATCTGGCCATGCTTGTTCGATCTGCTGTTGTAATCGAACAATTTCTTCACTGTCGATACCTATGTGCTGCCATTGGTCGACCGTCGCTTCAATCAAATCTTCAGCATCAATGTCGCGGTGATATTCAATCTCAAGCTTTAAAGGAAATTGGTCTTGTTGGTATTCCCCATCTACAGACATCAATTTTGCGCTATAAATAGAAAACCACAGTAAGTCCATATCTGCCTGCCCTACCATTTTCAACACACTTGATTCATTAGTATCTTGTTTAGTCGCAGGCATTGATTCTTGAACTGTTATAGCTGTCGTTGCAGCTTCAAAATCAGCGGTAACTGCGGCTGAAGAAAATGGGCTCAGAGTCAGGCATAAAGTCGCAGCGATTGTTCGCAAAGAATTCTTAGTATCATGTTTAATATTAAAACTGGCTAACCAACGTTTTTTTGTCGTTATTGATGACGTTAACATTGCCGCTCTACTATATAGTTTCATGCTCCTTCCTCCTTTATGACAGTTGATTAAAGGCGTTATTTGAATAGTGTTTGACTTGCTTTAGACCGATAGATTTTGCTAGATGCAAAAAAGATGGAAACAACACAAACCAAATAACAAACAATACAATCGCTGTTGTAGCAGTTCCTTGAGGTAAGGTCACTGCCCCAAGGTTAGCACCACCGATATAACTTAAGCTGCCAAATACGCCACCTAGCAGTGCTTGAATAGCAACGGGCAAATGGTTAAACAGTGCCAGACTGTAATTTAATGAGATAGCAAAATATGCCCAAAGTAGCCCTAACCAAATAGGGAATGAAGCGAACTCAAATATTCCAAATACCGTCAGCAATGAGTCGACTAAACAGCCCGCTAAGGCGCTTACCAGCATAACCTTAAGGTCCCACTTCTTTTGCTGACTCACCACAAAATGCCATACGATTAACAATGCGGGTATGACAATTAATTGGTTTCCGGCTAATACACCGGCCCACCAAATAACCTGAAATGCACAAGCATTAATAATGTTAGTATGGCTTTTCATTGTTAAGCACCGCTTGCTAAAGCAGTACGATACTTGGGACGAACAGCCACCAAATGCACCGCACTCGTAGTGCGCTCTAAAAAGCCACCTTCGCAATAACTTAGATAAAACTTCCACATACGAATAAAGTCTTCACCGTACCCAAGCTGTTTAACTTTTTGCTGCGCGTGATCAAAACGTTGATGCCAGTGAAGTAATGTTTGTGCGTAATCTTTCCCCATGTCATCAATTGACCAAACAACCATATCGGTTTGTTTTGCAACATGTTTGTTCATTTCACTTACTGATGGTAAACAGCCACCAGGGAATATGTAACGTTGAATAAAATCAACACCTTTTCGATAGCTGTCATAGCGCTGATCGGCAATAGTAATAGCCTGAATAAGCATTCTTCCTTCAGGCTTTAATAAGGTTTCAAGCTTCTTAAAGAAGCTCGGTAAATACTCATGACCCACCGCTTCAATCATTTCTATCGATACAACCCGGTCATATTCACCTGTCAATAATCGATAATCTTGTTTAAGTAAGGTAATACGATCACTCAAGCCTTCTTGCTCGACTCTGTTAGCTGCGTATTCATACTGAGCGTCTGAAATTGTGGTTGTGGTGACATTGACATCAAAGTGTTTCGCTGCGTAAATCGCTAACGCTCCCCAACCCGTTCCCACTTCAAGCAATGTTTGGCCAGGTTTTAAATCCAATCGCTCACAAATGGTGTGCAATTTGTGTAGTTGCGCTTCTTCTAGGCTGGCGCTGTTATGCGGATATAACGCACTTGAATAGAGCATTTCTTTATCCAGAAATTGCTCATACATTGCATTACCTAGGTCATAATGCGCTAGAATATTACGCTTAGAGCCTGATGTAGAGTTACGGTTGAATACGTGTTTGATGCGATTAACACCAACACTAAACCATGAAAAGTAGCGCTCAATATTGTCTAAAAGTGCAAGGTTTCGAGCAAACAATTGAACCACTTTAGTCAAGTCTGGACTAGACCAATGCCCTTGGATGTAGGCTTCACCAGCGCCAATTGAACCACCCCAAATAATTTGCTTGTAAAAACTAGGATGAGAGACTTGGATAGTGGCATGTAAATCTGAATCAAAATTGCCAAAACTCACACTTTGTTCTGCGCTAGCTTGATCATCGGAGCTCACAATCGTTAGATAGCCATCAGAAAGGTGCGTTAATGCTTTTAATAAAATTTTCTTGGCAAAACCTTCGGAAATAGTTGCTTGAGCTAAGTTGGCACCTGTTGCTGTATTTTCCATATCACTCTCCGCGTCCTACGTTAATCTGTTTATCATTATGATGTTGATATACGTAACAAGTTGTCATTTGGTTTAATTTAAGTTTGCGGGTGAACCACAAACGGGATCCGCTTTACAAACAGTTTTAAAGCTTGCCAATAAATACCCCACATTATTTTCACTGTCATAATAGGAAACCCTATCAACATCTTGCGAATGTTTGCGGCAGTAAATGTTCGACGCTTTAAGTAAAGACTCGCATCAAATAGTTTGTTATTAGCGTCATCTCGGTTTTGAATCGTGACGTTAAGTCGCTTACTGGGTGGGGTAATTTTCCATTGATAATGCATATCAAGATCAAGAAAAGGCGAAACATGGAACACTTTATCAGTGTGTTGAGTATCTTGCAGGTCCACTAAATAACAATGTCGCTCATCCCATGGTGTATTACTCACCTCTGCGAGCATATAGATAGGTTCGCCGTCTTGATAGCAAAAGTAAAAGTTAACAGGACTGAAGTAAAAGCCAAAATGCCTGATTTGCCCAGCAAAGATAACCGAGTCACATTGAGTGCTAGCCCCCAACTGTGTAATGGTCCAAAACACTCGATGCTTTAAGCCAGCCTCAGGAGACATAACATCACAATCAGCCATTAATTCAATCACTGCTTCATTAGAAAATTGGCTAGTAAGATTGTTTAAATAATCGCTTGGATTAAACTTCAGCAAACTCCATTTAGACAAACCAAAAATTTTACTGATTTTTTCTAGTTGGTTAACCTCATCTAAATCTATTGCCATCAAAGCCATCTCATATTCAAAAGAATGAGATTTAGGCGTAAACCGTCTGTGGGTTACCTCGCCTTGGTAAATACCACTATGGAATTTGTCAGACTTTACCACTGATGTCATAGGCTAATACCGAAGTTATTACATACATCTAAGCCACTGCGCACACCATCTTCGTGAAAGCCGTTATACCAATATGCACCAGCAAAATGAGTATGACGCACGCCACAAATTCGGCTTCGCTCTTTTTGAGCTGCCATACTCGCTTCATTAAATACCGGATGAGCATAGTTAAATTTGCGAAGAATTTTACTCTCATCAATCAAATGAGTTTGATTTAAGGTGACACAAAAGGTGGGGGCATCTTTAGGAAGACGCTGCAATATGTTCATATTGTAAGTCACACTGGCGGGTTTATTCGCAATATCACTCGCATCAACCCCTTGTAAACGATAATTCCAGCTTGCCCATGCTGCTTTTCGCTTTGGCAATAGGTTCACATCGGTGTGTAATACAACTTCATTATCTTGATAAGCCATCGCCCCCAGAACTTGACGCTCATCTTCAGAAGCGTCAGTTAGCATAGCTAGCGCTTGGTCACTGTGACAAGCCAATATGACTTCATCGAAGTACTGCACTTCTCCATCGTTAATTTTTATATTGACCCCATCATGCTTACGTTCAATTGACGTTACCGGAGAATTGAGAAACAAGCGCTGTTTGAATGGTTCAATAAGTGCAGGAATATAACTACGAGAGCCACCTTCAAGTACATACCACTGCGGACGGTCGCTGATATTCAACAATCCGTGATGATGGAAGAATCGAATGAAAAATCGTAACGAGAAGGCACGCATATCGTTAATGCTGGCAGACCAAATGGCGGCGCCCATAGGTAAAATGTAGTGTTCACTGAAAAAATCAGAAAACCCTTGGCTATCTAAAAACTCGCCTAACGTGTCAATTTGATAGTCTTCTGCATCATAAATGGCTTTACATTGATTATTAAACTTAACGATTTCAGCTAGAAATCGATAAAAATCAGGTTTTAATAAGTTACGACGCTGAGCAAACATGCTCCAAAGCGTGTGGCCATTGTACTCTAAACCTGTTTGGGTGTTTTGAACGCTGAAACTCATTTCTGTAGGCAAAGACTTTACATCTAAACGTGCCATTAATTTCTGAAATCTTGGATAAGTACGGTCATTAAATACAATAAAACCACTATCAATGGCGTAGGGTTTCCCTCCCACCTCGACATCAATTGTTGCCGTGTGCCCACCGATATAGTCATTCGCTTCAAATACAGTCACTTCATGTAATTGACTGAGTAAATGAGCACATGTTAACCCTGAAATACCTGATCCAACCACTGCAATTTTTTTCATATTAATCCTTTATGATTATTATTGTTTTAGACCATTTATACTGTTCTAGAGGTCAAAATCTCAGTTTTAACCATTTTAAGAGTGCTTCTGCGCTTTAGGCGCAAGTAAATTGTTAATCAATCCCGAAGGTAAACAAGCTAAACATTTCAAGATATAGGTAAAACGTTTAGGGAAATGAATCTCATCACGACCTTTTTTCAATCCACTAAAAATATCAATAGCCGCTTGTTGCGCAGAGATTTTCATCGGCATCGAAAAATCGTTTTTATCAGTTAGTGGCGTTGATACAAAGCCTGGGCATATCACACTGACTCCAATATCGTGTTGTGTTAAATCTAACCGCAAGCTACTTGCAAGGTAATTAACAGCGGCTTTTGACGCGCCGTAAGCTTCCGCACGAGGGAAAGGTAAATAGGTCGCACTTGAGCTCATTAAACCGATACGGCCATGAGCAGCAATAAGTGGTAAAAAAAACTGTAAACAATACCCCATTGCAATCAGATTAGTGTTAATCACTCTTTCAAATAAAGCGCCATCAAATTGAAGCGGATTATCTATATACTCACAACTCCCCGCATTGAGAACAACGGTTGTTAGCGTTAATCCTTTATTATTCAGCATAGTGCTAAGTTGCATTGATGCTTGTTCTATTTGATATTTATCATTGATATCAAACACTAACGGATATGCACCGCCAATGGTGTTGAGCGATTGCTCATTTCTACCACACGCAAACACATGGTATCCCAGCTCAATATAATGACGTGCTAACGCAAGCCCAATACCAGAACTTGCACCTGTGATTAAAATCGCTTCCTGTTTAGCTGTATTGGTTTTCATGACGATGCCCTAGACTTAACCATCCGAATCAATTTTCCCAATAGTGGAATGGGTTCATATAGCATCTGGCCAAGATCGAAGTAATCACGGTGAGAATAGATTTTATCTGTGAATTGCAGATGGCTCATGCCTTCAACATTAATAGGCTGGCCATGATTCAGCTTAGAATGCTGGTAAGTCATGATCCAAAAAACTGAAGCTTGGCTTGCAGAGGCACTTACTTGCTGTATATCAAAGTTGATAGCCTCAACATTGGCATACATGTTCGCAAAGTACTGGGTCAGATCAGCTAATCCTTCTACTTTATGTAGTGGATCTTGAAACACGATATTCTCACTGTAGACCTGATTCAGAAGGTGCAAAGTATTCTTATTGAGCTGTTGATACATGTTAATGAAGTCATCAACAATTTGCGCCTGAACAGGCGTATCGAAATTCATCGGCTCAGGTAACTCACTAACGGTATTAGTGCTACTGTGCATTTAACTCTCCTTGAACCATTTCACTAAACATCATGTTTAATTTTTAAAAGCTGAAGTACAGTAAACAAAAAGCAATTAAAACGAATAGTTATCTATTGATAATAAGCTTAGTTACTGGATTTGTCTTAAAAATAATCAAACAAAACCTAAATATTTTATATACCCTTAAGTACGTTGAATTAGCTTCTAAAGATCAAAAAAAAGCACCTAGGTTACCCTAGGTGCTTTTTACTAATGCTATTCAGCTAAATGATCAACTTAGTATTGATTCACCAGCTTGCCAAAATTGACTGAATAGCTTATTGATAGCCTCTTACAGCAATTGGGTTCCAATGCTTTTCAACTTCATCTTTAATAAACATCTGTTTAGCTTCACTTAGTTTAGCTTCATTAATTCCCACAGCGGCATGTGCTGACTCTTTCGAGCTAATATCTGGATACTCAACCTTGTCCACTTTAAGACCTGCTAATACTTGTGCAAGTACCGCTCTTGCCATTTTAGCTTGAGATGTTGCTCGGCTCAGCAGCATACGGCCTTCGTCTGGGTTATGGGCATATAAACCGTGTGAAGCCATCGCAAAGTCCCAGTGCCATTGACCATGCCTAATAGACATAATCGCACTATTCATTTGCTCCCAATTAGCACCAGCATCCCAAGCTGCTTTCGCTTCATAATGGGCTTTCACTAACAAGCCTTCAACCTCACGAGCCATTGCTTCAATTTCATGCTTATCAGCATCAAGCTGGGCTGTGATCGCTTCTTTGCTTTCATGGCACGCTATACATGTCTTATCAAAGTGCGGTAATGCTTTATCCACTTTATGGTTGGTAAACTCTTCACCTTTTGCATTTTCTTCAACTGGCATGTGGCAAGTAATACAAGTCACATTCGCCTCTGCATGTTTACTGCGGCTCCAGTGTTCAAACTCAGGATGACGCGCCTTCAGTATCGGCGTTTTAGAAATAGGATGGATCCACTCATAAAATCGGCGAGTATCGTAGTATTTTAAAATGTTGTCAGTATCACTGCCAAAAATCCATGGCATGTTAACGACGTTACTTTTTTCAGGTTGGAAGTAGTAAGTCACATGACATTGACCACATACTTGTGCCCCTTGCATTGATGCATCTTGTTTTTCAAACGGAATACCTGTTTTGCTCATTGCATTTTGAGCATGCGGACGAGGTAGTGCGAGTTCAGCACTGCCATCTACATGACAATCAGTACAGTAAACAACACTATTTATCTCCGTACCTAAGTCAGTAAAGTTAGACGCTGAATACCCTTCAAACCCCATCTCTTTAATTAAACGAGGTGCATCAGGTGTTTTACATGTCCAACAGCTTGCTGACGTGCCTTTTTCACCTTCCTTAGGTGGCACGCCAGTGCGTAATGTGTGGGTGACATCTGCAACCGCAAATTGGTGCCCACGGGGACTGTGATACTCTTTGGCAAATGAAGAGCCTGCCCATAAGATAATGTTAGCAGGGTAACTTGCTAACATATCTTCTCGCTCTGTTTGCTCTTCTGTTTCGGCCCAAGTTTTATATTGGTCAGGAAACTTAGTTTGATTGATATCTGTTTTGGCGCTTGCAGCGAAGCATGAAGCTAAGCCCAATACAGCAACAAAACTCGCTACACACTTTTTAGTCATCCCCAACACCTTGCTGTTATGTTGTTTAAACAAAGCTAATTGCTTATTCACAGTTTTTCCTTCCAACGTAATAAAATGTCATAGCTCATCAGGCTATTAACCAGGTCGTCCATCAATTCTTGGACGAGATAAAATAGGACTATAATGCCAAACGAATAGCGCAAAGGCCGTAAACCAAAAGCCACCCGCAATCCATAACCAAACCTGTGTATTAGCCGGCATAAGTAGCGGCATCACCGCTCGAAATAAAGCTGCAATAGGTAGGCACGCAAATGCTAATACCATGTTTGGACCTTGATAAATGTTTCTGCTGGTATGTCCAAGTGACACCCTTGAAATCATTGATAAGCACAATGAAGCTAAACAGCCAATGGCAAACAGGTGCAATAGACTCCGATAGGCAAATTCATCATTGATAAACCAACCTAAACCCAACAATGAAATAGGCAAGGATAGATACGATAGATGTAATGACCATAGCATTGGCTCTTTCACTGTTTTGTGCGGTAACCAGCGGCTGATTCTGACTAAGTGCAATACGCCAGCACTTAGCAATAGCACTTGCTCAACCGCTATTGGAAAGATTTCAAAAATGGCTTGTATAACAAGCGTAATCATTAACACAAGTAAGCTTTTCTCAATGGCAAAAATTGGTTCAGCTTTTGGCAGCTTTACTCTCATCGCCGTGAAAAAAGGAATGACTCGACCACCTACTATCGTAATCAACAAAGCCAACCAAAATAACATTCCTTGCCAAATTTGATTAGCTAAAATGAAATTACGTTCTTGTAATGCGTAATAACTCACAAGATTAACCACAAGCGCCACTGTAAGCATGATAGAAAAACCAATATTTTGCCATTGCTTCACACGATAAACATTCCGCCACATGGTGAAGGCAGCAATGCCTAAAAACACGCTATCAAAAAAAGCAGGTAAAAATAGTGGAATATCAAAAGGCAATAACAACAATAGTCTGGCTAAAAACCAACTGGTAAATGTTAAAGCCAACATAGGCCCTTTCAAGCTAGGTTGATTAGTCCAAGTTTGTACTGCCGTCAGTAAAAAACCGCACACGATAGCCATTGCAAAGCCAAATAACAGTTCATGTGGATGCCACCATAAAGGCAATACATTTGACCAAAATTGACTATTAAACAAACTGTATTCGGGAATGTACCAACCCATTAACCACAATGGAATATAAAGCATAGCTAACGCTGCACCGCCTAAGAAAAAAGGCCTAAATGCTAATCGCCATATTGCTGCGGTTTTTTCAGTTTCTGCCGGATCGTCAATATTTAGCATGATATTCAAACCTTTTAACTTAACGTGAGGAACCACTTAAAGATGTATTTAAAATATATGTTTATTGTATGTTGTTAATTCCATTCCAGCAATCATTAAAAATGGTCAGTGTTACTAACCTAGTTGAAACTGTGATCTCTCGCAAATAAAGGCAATGAACTATTTTGATGACTTCGGTTTAAGTTAGATTTGAAAAGGCAGTGTTAACAAAAAAAGCCACTTAAAAGTGGCTTGTATTGATAAAAATTAGATAAGGCATTAACGCTTTAGCGAACTTAATACTTCTATAGCTCGCTTGCGTGCAAAGCTGTGCTCAACAATAGGCGAAGGATAGTTCACTGACTTGGCTTGCTTATCACTAAACAAATCATCAAACATTTGAGTGTCTTTAGTAAAGGTAGGTTGGTGAATTGTTTTTAGCAGCGCATCTTTCAATTCAGGTACATAGTGTTTAATAAAACTCGCATCGGGATCGAACTTACTGCTTTGATTCATCGGGTTAAACACTCTAAAATAAGGTTGTGCATCGCAACCTGTTCCTGCCGACCATTGCCAACCACCATTATTCGCGGCTAAATCACCATCAATTAAATGTTGTCTAAAATAGCGCTCTCCCCACCGCCAATCTACGAGTAAGTGCTTGGTTAAAAAACTTGCCACCACCATTCTTAATCGATTATGCATCCAACCAGTTTGATTAAGTTGCCTCATGGCAGCATCAACAATCGGGTAACCTGTTCGTCCTTCACACCAAGCAGAAAACTCTTCAATGTTATTCCGCCATTGAACGGAATCTCCTTTCTCATTAAAGCTTTTTTCTTTTGATAGCCTTGGAAAAGCCACTAATAAATGACGATAAAACTCACGCCATGCCAGTTCATTAATCCAAGTTTTCGCAGGACTAGTGTCGTCCACCAGCGCTTCAGGAAATCGATTAAGGGCAGAGGCTAAACACTGCTTAGCACTAATCACTCCAATCGCTAAATAGGGGGATAATTTACTGGTACTGTCTAAAGCAGGGAAATCTCGCTCTAAATGGTAATCTTGAATACTCTGCGAGCAAAATTGCTCTAAAATGCGTTTCGCCTCTCCTTCCCCTGCACGCCAAAGATGACTCGACTTTTTTTCTGCATCAAAGACAATTGCACTTGGCTCGGGTAAGGCCGCAGCAATTGGTTTCGGAACAGCAAGCGGTGCTATAGCCATACCTGCAGTAATCTCACGCCACTTTTTAGAAAAGGGAGTAAAAACTTTATACATTTGCCCTGATAGGTTGTTCACACAACCAGCGTTAACAATGCAATCTTGAGCCACAAAATCAATTGGAAGTCCTAATTTAAGCAGCTTCTCATCACGTTGACGTTCATTAATTTCGGGCTCTTGAGTTGCAAACACTTTTTCTATTTGGTGTTGCGCCAAAAACGATGGCATCCACTCAACAACATCATCAAATAAAGGAAGGTGCACTACGTGAAGTTTAACCCCAAGTGTTGCTAACCCTTTGGCTAAAATATTGACATGTCGTTCAATAAAATCAATTTGAATAGGAGCAACATCATGGCGGCGCCACTGCTCTGTGCTGACAACGTACAAGGCTTCAACTTGTTCGTTGTTCACTTTTATTGGACTTGATAACGCAGATTTCGCGTAAGCAAATGCTTCACAAAGCGCTAGGTTGTCAGCAAGACGCAAGTCCTGCCTGAACCAAATGAGTGTTTTCATCATTAAGCCTCTATCTCAATAGGAACAATTATTAATATTATCAGTGAGATAAATTTAGTAGGCGTAACGTAGTCGTAATGCCTCAGGATGAGGATTTAGGTACACCTGGCCTTCAATGTAAGGCGTTGGGTACTCACGTAAGTAATGGTTAATCAAGGTTATTGGTACCAACAAAGGCAACACACCTTCACGGTACTTCATAATTGATTCGCTCAACTCTTGCTTTTGCTCTTTTGACAGATGTTTTTTAAAGTATCCTTGAATATGTTGCAATGTGCTGGTGTGATTTTTTCGTGACGCGATAAGTTTCAGCGCCGTCATAAACCCTTCAAAATAAGTTTGAGCTGACTCATTTAGATCTTCTATGTTGGCTAATATTGGACCTAAATCTCGATACCATTGTGGGCTATGCGCCATGAGTAAATACTTGTAACGAGCATGAAACTGCATCAGTTTGTGCTTTGTCCAACCTTCAGCCTGTAAACAATGCCATTCATGATATGCATAAACACGAGTAATGAAGTTTTCTTTGAGTAAAGGGTCATGTAAACGCCCTTCTTCTTCGACTGGAAGATGAGGATATTTGTCCATCAGCTTTTTGGCAAAAACACCCACGCCACTTTTAGTCCCGTTATTGGTGCCGTATTTATATTCGATAACACGTTCCATACCGCAAGTCGGTGATTTAGCGCAGAGAATATATCCGCCAATAAAATCGAGCTCGCCAACTCGTTTTTCGCTGTATTCGTTTAATTTATCAGTAACATCGATTGAACCGTCTGCACTTTTGACGAAAATTTTATCGCCATCACGCTCTTGACGTATACTTTTTCGTGGGGCCCCCATTCCAATTGCCATTTCAGGACATACACTGATGTAGTCAAAAAATGGTGCTAGGTCGATATTACAATAGTTAGAATTTTTATGGCCGCCATCAAAACGCACTTTTTGACCTAATAGGCAGCTGCTAATACCAATTTGAATTTTTTCAGGGTTAAAGATTTCTTTGTTCACGATACAACTCCTTGTGGCTTAATAAGCATTACGTCATGTCATGCTATTGAGATCACTTGTGTCTTTAAATATTAGTCTTTAACTCATTAAATTATAATAAAAAGTAAAATTAATTTATTCTCAAAGTAACATTAGCGAGAATTAGCCCATTACGGGCTAATTCTTATTATTAGTCTGCCTACTTAGCAGAATGCTTACCAAATTTTTCCAAGCCCCACACAAGTCCAATACCCACCAATAAACAGGCAATAGCGGCAAACAGTTGTGACGACTCCCCAGTTAATTGCTCAAACTGCATCGGTGATAAATTTTGCTCAGTTAGAGGGACTTGCTCACCTTTCGAATTTTCACGCCAAGTTAGTACTTCTTTCCATGGCCAGATTTTCCCTAAGGTGCCCAGCATCAATCCAGTTAAAAATAGCAATGTCTCATCATGAAATTTACGTAACATGGCAGACAATACGTGGCTAAAGCTCAATAAACCTGCCACGCAGCCTAATGCAAAACACGCAAGCATAAGCACATCAAAGCTTTTAGCTGCCGCTAATACCGCAGGATAAAGTCCTAGAAGTAATAAAATAAAACTACCTGAGATCCCTGGTAAAATCATGGCGCAAATGGCAATGCAGCCTGCAAAGAAAAAGGTAAGGTAACTGACATCAAGTTCAATAGGGTTAAGTACGGTGATAAACCAGGCGAACGCCACACCGAGTACAAACAAGATACAACGTATCAAATTAATCCTGCTCACCTGTTTGAGCATATGCACAACGGAAAAGAGAATAAGCCCAAAAAAGAACGACCACACAGGGATTGGATGATTTGTCAGTAACCATGAGATGAGCTTAGCCAGTGTAAAAATACTGGTCAGAATACCGCCAAAAACAGCGACTAGAAATGGACCGTTAATATGTAAAAAAGCCGCTTTGATACCTTGCTGTTTTATCACTCCAAACAAAGACGGATTGATCTTTCGAATACCGTCTAAAAGTGGATCTAAAATCCCTGTGATAAACGCAATCGTGCCGCCTGATACGCCCGGTACAACATCCGCGGCGCCCATCGCCATTCCTTTGAAAAAATTTAATAGTTGCTGCAAAGCTAATCCTTAATAAAACGCTGAATTTAATTATTTAAAATTGCATTACCTTGTCAAAACATGCGCTTTGACTCAGTGGTAGCTTGTATGATGTTCTTGATGCGCCCTATGACCTAGGCCTATGAGTAAAGTTCTCAAGCCTCATCATTAATTTAAATAAATTATACCTCGATATTCTCTAATCTCTGTCATTAATCTTTTTTCAATTTCCTTGGCATATGTGCAAGGCGTTACAAGGATGTTAAACTAACCCAAACCAACTCATCAGACCAGATGTCAAAATAATTCTAATAAGAGAAGGATCGATATGAGCAACAAGCCTAACCATGTATTAGCTTTATATAACAAAGTAACCAAATACCCATTCGGGAATAAAATTTTCTCGATTATGGTGTCACGTATGGCTCCCTATTTTGCCACGGTAAAGCCTCTCGTTACTGAACTAAAAGTCAATCGCTGTGCTTGTTTAATCAAAAAGCGCAAAGCTGTGCACAATCATATTAAAACTGTACATGTGATTGCTATTTGTAATGGCTTAGAAATGGCAATGGGTGTGATGGCCGAAGCATCGATACCTAAGCACCTACGCTGGATCCCAAAAGGAATGACAGTCGATTATACCGCCAAGGCAGGCAGTGATATTTTATGTGTTGCAGAAGTCACACCCGAACAATGGCAAGTTGGTGACTTACTGGTTCCTGTCAATGCCTATGACACCGATGGTAATGTGGTTGTTCGCGGCACAATTAAATTGTGGATCTCTGAAAAACCACAAAAATAAGCCTTTCTATTACAGCCTAGCTGTTGCTATCTTTTTGATTCAGTGACTGTTAGGCTTTTAATCATCGATCACCACACAAAAACAATATGAATAGCGAAATGGATTCTGCAGCTCATATTAGTACGCCTACCAGCGTCACCAATACTGGCCCAAATCAAGTCAATACCATCAACGAAAGCCACGGAAACCGTAACCATAATATCGACGCCTTAAGGGGATTAGCTATTCTTGGCATCTTATTCATGAATATATTTTTTATGAATGATAGTTTTTACGGTTATGCCCCGCATTTAATACAGCCAAAGATGGATATATTCACAGAGGTAGTTAGTAATGTATTTCTGGAAGGCCGATTTTTAAGCCTTCTTTCCATCTTATTTGGTGCAGGTTTATTGGTGCAATTTCAGCGCTATGAATCGCAAAGTCTACCTGCTTACCCATTAATGAAAAAACGCCTCTTATGGCTTATGTTAATTGGGCTAATGCACGGCGTATTTATTTGGGCTGGCGATATATTATTAACTTACGGTATCAGCGCTTTTTTAGCGCTTAATTATATCAATAGCGATCTCGAAATACTCAAAAAGCGCGCAACTCAATTTGTTGCTCTTTCACTCATTTTAGTCGCTTTGTTTAGTTTAACAATTGAAGATGATCTGTACTTTCGGGGCTCCGAACTGCACCTTGAGCAATTACAAGAATGGTCAGCTGGCTATCTCAACACCGTAATATTGCAGCTTATTCAAGTGGGATTCATGCTTATCATAACGCCCTTTACACTCGTTTGGTTTATTGGCGGCTTGATGATGTGGGGAATGGCGCTTTACAGGCAAGGAATATTTGAACACGGGTTAGATAGAGTCACGTTACTAAAATGCATTACGTGGACCATTATATTCTCTGTTATTGATACTTTATTGGGTTTTTCATCTAATCCGGTGCTAAAAGAGCTCTCCGCAGCCACAGTGATAATAAGTGCCATTCCCATGGCGATGATTTATATCCATTTGATCGTTAACCTGTGCAAAAACAGTCCACATGCATTAAGTCGTTTGCAAGATGTCGGTAAACTAGCCTTGAGTTGTTACATTATCCAATCCGTTATTGGCGTGATATTATTTCGCTATATTATTCAATACTATGCACCTGAATTACATTTGATAATGAATAGAATTGATTACGTCTTTATTGCTGGGATAATCATTGGATTACAGCTAGTGTTTGCCCCATTGTATTTGCGGTTCTTCAAGCAAGGGCCATTAGAAGCATTATGGCGAAATCGAGTTCGCCATAGTCAAAACAAGATGACCTCACAGTGAGCTACCTTATGAATAAATGGATTATTAACAAGTCGCTTGTGTGCTCAATCGGCGCAATATTGATGTTATCAAGCTGCGTCAGCTGGGTGGCTCCCAATGTTAAATCTGAACTGGTTGCACTGCAGCGCGGTGAATATCAACTCGATAAGAATCATGCCGCGTTGCTATTTAAAATTCAGCATCTTGGTTTATCGACTTATGTGGGGCGTTTTAATCAGTTTGATGCTGAACTGACTTTTGACCCAGACAATATGGCCGCAGCGAGCTTAACCGCCGTAGTCGATATACAATCTGTTGATATCAACAATCCAGACTTAGCTGAGACCCTACAAGAATCCACTTGGTTTGATTCTGAAATTTTTCCTCAAGCGGTATTTGCAAGCCATACAGTCACCCCAATATCTGAGAGCCAATTTAATTTTACAGGCAACTTAACGCTTAAAGGGGTCACTCAACCCGTCACATTCAAAGCAACTTTTCATGGCGGCGCAGATAATTGGATGACAGGTAAGTACACTGTAGGGTTTAGTGCCATAGGTCGCATTAAGCGTTCTGACTTTAACATGAGCAGTTATATACCGATTGTCGGTGATGAAATAGATTTAGAAATTTATGCTGAATTTTTAAAATAGTTCTTGCTTAAAGCGGCTCTTGTTTAAAATAGCCCTTTTATGGCATCCCTTATGTAAAGTACCCCTTATTGACATCGCCTTGAACATTTAACCAAACGAGCACCAATGAAACTATTTGGATTGATATCTTGCCTAGCACTCATCATTGCAAGCTTTAGCCTATCTAGCTATTTAGGTTATTACGTGCTGCTCATAAACCTGATTTGTGCCGCCGTGACTTGGCATGATAAACGTGCTGCCAGTAAGCAAACATGGCGAGTGAAAGAGCGTACCTTATATATTTTAGCCTTCATTGGCGCCTGGCCAGCGGGCGTTCTTGCGCAGCAATATTTCCGCCATAAAACGCAAAAAACGCCCTTTAAGTGGATTTATTGGGTGATGATTGTTTTAAATATTTTATTAGTTATAAGCATGTGTTACTTGCAGTTAAGACACACAGGCATAAATTAACGCAAAGTCACCTTAAGCAAGCGTGAAACTTTACCCCAGCACTATCAATCAGTAACATGCGTAAAACGACAATCCACCAGAATACACACGAGAACTTACTATGAAAGTCTTATTGGCTATTTGCGTCATCGCTGGACTCATCTTTTACTTTTTTACTCAATCAAATAATAAAAAAGCAGCTCAAGAAAACATTATTAAAGGTGATGCATTCTTGCTAGAAAATCAGAAAAAAGAAGGGGTTGTAACAACACTGTCAGGGCTTCAATATTTAGTCATGCATAAAGGTGAAGGAACTGAGCATCCTAAAGCAACGGACACAGTTACTGTGCATTATCATGGCACTTTGATTGATGACACAGTGTTTGATAGCTCAGTGGAGCGTGGTCAAAGTATCGATTTCCCACTTAATCGTGTAATTCCAGGTTGGACTGAAGGTGTTCAGCTAATGACAGTTGGTGATAAATTTAAATTTTTTGTACCAAGCACCTTGGCTTACGGTAACCGCGCGGCAGGTAAAATTGAAGGCGGTTCAGTGTTAATTTTTGAAGTTGAATTACTCGCGATCAACTAAATCAAGCGTTCAACTAAATCAAAGTATTAACTCAACTCAATTATCACTCTAATACTTAACAAAACGCCCATTCGTCATTGCTAATGGGCGTATTTCAGCATTAGGTAAATATCAACGTTTACTGCCTGATGTCGATTTAATCAAATGATAACTAAATCTACGCTAGGCCAAAAGGATCATCGATTGATTTAGCGGGTTCAGTGAACCAAACCGCTCCCTTTTCGGTCATGTAAAAATGGTCCTCATGGCGCACGCCAAACTCTCCCGGCACACATAACATAGGCTCATTACTAAAGCACATTCCAGCAGTCAGTTCAGTATGATCATTTAATACCAAATATGGCCACTCATGGATGTCTAGTCCAACACCATGACCGGTTCTATGGGGTAAACCTGGTACATCGTAACCAGGGCCAAACCCCGCATTTACAATAACCTCACGCGCGGCTTTATCGACACTCGCACAAGTTTTACCAATTTGAGCAGCCTCAAAAGCAGCTAACTGAGCTTGTTGCTCTAGTTGCCATAGTTCGCGTTGGCGCTCATTAGGCTCACCAAAAACATAAGTACGAGTGATATCAGAATTGTAGCCTTGTAGCTGACAGCCAGTATCAATAAGTACCGTATCATTTACATCAAGAGATTTAGGCGACTTAACCCCGTGAGGATAAGCAGTATCTTCACCAAACAACACAATACAGAAATAAGAACCAGCAGGGGCTCCTACCTTTTTATGCGCTTCATGAATGAATTGCTCCACTTCAGCAGTCGTGATCCCTTCACGTAATATGCTAGCTGCTGCAATATGAACAGCCAAAGTCATGTCTTTGGCACGTTGTAATAAAGCAAGCTCTGATGCTGACTTAATCATCCGGCAGCCAGCTGTAATGCTTTTAGCATTGACGTATTCAAGCTCAGAGTTCGCTAATCGCATGCCATCAAAAATGAAAAACGCAGTTGACTCATCGATGCCAATTTTACCGGAAGATATACCCATCTGGCTGACTGTGTTGGCAAAAAGTGCGTAAGGGCTTTCATCTTCATGCCACGTATTTACCTTACCTTTAATCGCCATGAAGCCTTCTAAAGTATCTAGCTCAAACGCAGGTGCAATATATTCAACATCACCTGTTGCTGGGATGATGGCTCCAACCATGCGCTCACTGGCGTACCATTTAGTCCCAGTAAAATAGTATAAATTGGTACCAGCATTAACATAAATGGCTTCTATGCCCTGCTGCTGCATTAACTGTTGCGCTTTAGCAATACGTTGTTCAAATTCCACAAGTGCAATACTAACTACATCCTCTGTCATGTCCGATAAACTTGCCAGCGCTTGCTCTTGAGTTTGAGTACCAACTCCAATCGTCATAAATGACTCCAAAAAAAGTTAAGGGTGATGAGATTTTTGTCTTAGTGTAAACTGCAATTTGAAAATGTATACAATATAAATTCATATCAGTATTTACTGGTTTATCGCTCATGTAACATTTGCCCAATATAGTCTTTAACTTGCAAAGCGCCTCGGGCAATTGCGATAATCGCCTTTCATCAATAAGACTGAATCAATCAGCCCTCTCCAACGGAGTTATCATGTCAGACATTATTAATCAGCGCCTACAGGCCATTCGTGAAGAACTAACTAAACATAATCTCGATGCGTTTATTATTCCTAGAGCTGATGAATACCTCGGAGAATATGTCCCTGAGCGAAATGAGCGCCTACTATGGGCAACGGAATTTACTGGATCTGCTGGGATGGCAATTGTCTTAAAAGATTCTGCGGCAATTTTTGTTGATGGTCGCTATACCGTACAAGTTAAGCAACAGGTTAATGGCGAACTATTTAGTTACGAAAGCTTATACGATACCCCGCAAGTTGAATGGCTCATTGATCAATTAGGCTCAGGTAAACGTGTTGGAATCGACACTCGACTGCATACATTAGCTTGGTACCAACAAGCTGAGCATAAACTTACCAAAGCAGGACTTGAGCTAATCAGTGTTGCAGAAAACCCAATTGATATTCATTGGCATGACCGCCCAGTATTACCTAGTGAACCTATTACCCTATTTAGCCATGAAGGCGCCGGGCGAAATAGCCTTGAAAAACGTCAACAGATTGGTGCACTAGTCGCTAAAGAAGGCGCAGATATGGCATTGATTGCTGCATTAGATTCTTTCTGCTGGCTACTTAACATCCGTGGCAATGACGTTCCACGTCTACCTGTCACATTGGGCTGTGCATTATTATCAACCAATGGTGATATGACCTTATTTGCTGATATTGCCAAAATGCCAGCTGGATTCATTGAACATGTTGGCGCTGGTGTTGATTTCAAAGATGAGTCACTTCTAGCTGATTCTTTATCGCAACTTAACGGTGTAAAACTATTAGCTGACCCAAATACTGCCAATGCGTGGAGCCAACTCACGGCCCAACAAGCGGGTGCAGTATTAGTTGCAGGTAGCGACCCTGTCGCTTTACCAAAAGCACAAAAAAATGCAGCAGAACTTAACGGAATGCGCGCAAGCCATGTCAGAGATGGCGTAGCCGTTAGTCGTTTCCTTGCATGGCTTGACCGTGAAGTTGCCGCTAATGTGATGCACGATGAAGCACAGCTCGCTGATAAGCTTGAATCATTTCGTTTAACGGATCCACTTTACCGTGAGCCTAGCTTTGACACCATTTCTGCAACGGGTGGTAATGGCGCAATGTGCCATTACAATCACCTTGATGGCACGCCAAGCCAAATGACCATGAACAGCATTTACCTTGTTGACTCTGGCGCTCAATACATTGACGGTACGACTGATGTCACTCGCACCATCGCAATTGGTCATGTCACTGCTGAACAACAAAAAATGTTCACCTTAGTGCTTAAAGGCCATATTGCTCTTGATCAAGCTAAGTTCCCGAAAGGCACATCAGGCCAACAACTTGATGGATTTGCTCGCCAGTATTTATGGCAACATGGGTTTGATTATGATCATGGCACGGGTCATGGCGTGGGACATTTTTTAAGTGTTCATGAAGGCCCACAACGCATAGGTAAAAATGTTAATGGCGTAGCATTATTACCAGGAATGGTGCTTTCTAATGAGCCAGGTTATTACCGTGCTGATGAATTTGGTATTCGAATTGAAAACTTGGTGGCAGTTATCCCTTCACAGACACTGGTTAATGCTGAACGTGAGATGATGGAATTTGATGCACTCACCTTAATTCCGATGGATAAACGCCTAATTGATAAATCACTGTTAACTAAAGCCGAAATCAATTGGTTCAATCAATACCATGCCAAAGTATTTAGCACGTTATCGCCACTCATGCAGGGCGAAGATTTAACTTGGCTTACTCAAGTGACTAGTGAGTTATAACAACGCCATAAGTCAACGCTAACGAGCACTGAATACCAAGTTTTGAACAAAAACTTGGTATTTTTTTGTGTTTTTGCCTGTTTCTTCAAAATGTCATTAGATTAAGTTAAGAATTAATCAATTATATTTGTTATACTCCGCCGCCGCTTCTTATAGCAGTTATAATGAGCTTGTAAATAACCCGTTGAACGACGTGATAATGATAGGAACATATACCGATGAAATTTGAATCTTTTAGCTTCGCCCCTGAAATATTAAGTGCGATCGCTGATTGCGGTTATAAAACTATGACACCCGTTCAGCAACAAGCTATTCCAGCTATCCGCCGTGGTGAAGATGTACTTGCAAGTGCGCAAACGGGCACAGGTAAAACAGCTGCTTTTGCACTGCCTTTACTACAAAAAATGGTTGAGAATCCACGTGAAGTGCAACACTCAAACACCCGCGCGCTTATTTTAACGCCGACACGTGAGCTTGCTGCACAAGTTGCTGAAAACATCACTGATTACAGTAAAAATATTAACATTGAAGTGCTGACCATCTATGGTGGTGTAAAAGTGGCAACCCAAGCGCAAAAACTAAAGCGCGGCGCAGATATTATTGTTGCCACCCCTGGTCGCCTTTTAGAACACTTATTAGCCTGTAATTTAAGTTTATCAAACGTGGAATTTTTAGTACTTGATGAAGCCGATCGTATGTTAGATATGGGCTTTAGCACTGATATTCAAAAAATCCTGCAAGCCGTTAATAAGCAACGTCAAAACTTACTCTTCTCAGCTACTTTTTCAACATCAGTGAAAAAGTTAGCCAATGAAATGCTTAATAAGCCAAAAGTGATTACCGCTGATAAGCAAAACACCACAGCAGCAACAGTAAGCCAAGTAGTTTACCCCGTAGAGCAGCGCCGTAAGCGTGAGTTATTATCAGAGCTCATCGGTACCAAGAATTGGCAACAAGTATTAGTGTTTACCGCAACACGTGATGCCGCCGATGTATTGGTTAAAGAACTGAATTTAGATGGGATTCCATCTGCAGTTGTTCATGGAGAAAAAGGCCAAGGCAGCCGTCGCCGTGCATTACGTGAATTTGTTGAAGGTAAAGTTCGTGTGCTAGTTGCAACAGAAGTGGCAGCCCGTGGTTTAGATATTCAAAACCTAGGTTATGTTGTTAACTATGATTTACCTTTCCTTGCTGAAGATTATGTTCACCGTATTGGTCGCACAGGTCGAGCTGGTAAATCTGGCACTGCAATTTCATTTGTTAGCCGTGAAGAAGAGCGAACTCTTGCGGATATTGAAAAGTTAATCGATCAGCCTATTCGCAGAATTACCATGCCAGGTTACGAAGTCGGCAGCAGAGAGTTATTGCTAAAACAAATTCAAAAACGTCGTAGCTTTGCCAAAAAACAGCAACGAGTTGACAATGCGGGTGCACAAGTTGTTGCAGAGCGAAACATGCAAGGACGCCGTGTCACTGTTGGTAAATCAACCAGCACAGTTAAGTATAAAAAACTAAAATAGTTCATTAACTTAATATCAAAGCTTATCTAAATTAAGGCGCTACAAGCGCCTTTTTTATTGCCCCTCAAAGTTCAATTGCTGTCATTTTTATCGCTACACACCTAAGATGTAAATTTAAATTCACTTTTAAGTCTATATCATGAAATAAAAACTGTTATGCTCGGGTCTAGTAGATTGTGAAAGTAAAGTCACTGCTATGCACACTTTAAATTGAGACAACAATGAAGTAATGCCTTGTTTGGCATTCAATAAGACTAACCCTTTTTATTTGAATATGGATTTCAGCATGTTAAAAAAACTTATGTTAGCCGCAGCAATCACCTTGTTTAGTTTGCCTTCGCTGGCTAAACCAATAGCCAGTGATGAATACCACGTCATGCCATTAATGAATGGTCAGCAGATCCCAAGTGTTGTTTTACAAGATGTGAAAGGCAACAAAGTAGATTTAGCTGAGCTAACAGCGCAAAAGCCAACCATTTTCTTTTTCTACCGTGGTGGCTGGTGTCCATTCTGTAATATCCAAATGGGTCAGCTAAAAGCGATTGAGCCTAAGCTAATTGAAATGGGCTTTCAATTAGTGGGGATTTCACCTGACTCACCCGCTAAATTAAAAGCATCAATGACTGATAATGAATTAGATTACTTGCTGCTTTCTGATGAAAAAATGGCAGCATCACAAGCATTTGGTATTGCATTCTATACTAGCGAAAAAGTCACCAGCATGTATCAAGCTAAACTTAATGTGGACAATACCTTATGGACGACACCTGAAGGTGACAAACGCCTAGTTCTCCCTGTTCCTGCGGTTTATGTTGCAGATAAAAGTGGATTAGTGCATTTTCAATATATTAATCCGAATTACAAAGTCCGTCCGGCGCCAGAGTTAATTTTGACTGCTGCAGAATTACTGCAAAATCAGTAACCTGAATCTTAGCGTCAACCTTGGCGATAACTTATTGTTGTCGCCTACTCCCCTCTTCTTTAATCAGTCTGGTTTAGCCGTTTTCTTTTCTTTTAAACACAATCATTATCACCTTATCAAAAGGTTTTGACATAACAATTATTTAATCGCTGAAGCCAAGTTGGTAGCAGCAATTCAAGCTCCTCTGCTACAATACATCTTATATTATTCGTCTGATGACAACGCCCTATCACTGAACGATTTATCTGATACGGCAATTCAACCTAACGGTGTAAACAAAGTGCAAACCCAAACCTATAACCAAGCCATTTTAGCTGTGGCAGAAGCCGCTCAAATCGCATTAGCAGAGTCTGCAGCAAAACAAAAAGCCAAAAGAACATCCGCCCAAGAAAGCCACTTCTTGTGTGCTTGGTTAGTCGAAATGTTTAAAGTTAAACGTTTCCCTAAAGTCGTTGCCAATGATATTTCTGGCTGGATTACGTTAGCTCGTAGTAAAGGCGCCGGCGCCATGCTTCCGCAACTGTTTGATGCTATTGCGACTCAATACCGCCAAGTTGAAAAACCTGCCATATCCCAACATCAAGCAGTACAGGAGTTACTTGCAGAACTGGAAACGGACGACTGGTTTGTTATCGCAGATAGCGCTTTTTCAAATGAGCCTAAAACTAAACTAAAGCTTGCAGGAAATGGTCAATCAAGTTTGGTGGTATGTGAAGATCAACTAGCGCAGCACTTTGAAGGTGATAAACTCACTAAAGCATTGCCAATTTATGTTCGAGGTGACGAAAAGCATTTTGCACAAAAGGCGTTAGATAAAGGCTTATTAGTCAGCCCTGGAAATAAAAAAACCAGTATGATTAAGCACCATAAAACTTATTTAATTGCACCAAACAATCAATTAGGTGAGCTTTGCTTACTTGTCTCTATTTAGTCGTCACCTCAACAAGATAACGCCTTAACGCTAAACAAAGCGATGAGTGACAACGAAATAGCCATGAAGATATGGGCGCTTTAGACAAACTTTTAGCGCCCTATTGAGATTGGATTTATTGATGCTCGTGGGTATGTAACTGACCCACTTCTAAGACAGGTGATGCATCTAAATCTTCAGCATCCATCATACTTGAAATACGCTGCATAGTGGCCAGCATTTGCGACTGTTCCCATTCTTCCATTGATTCAAAACGGGTAATAAAGTGCTCTTGTAGCGGTGTTGGCGAGTCTTTTATGATGTCTTTGCCTTTTTCCGTTAAACTAATCCCCACTTTACGCTTGTCCGTTAATGACCTTGTACGCGTCACCAGTTCACGTTTTTCTAATCTATCTAAAATACTCGTAATCGTGGCAGAGCTGAGATTAATTGTCAGTGCGACCTCTTTTACCATCGCATTATCATGATCTGCAATTGCTTGGAGCACTAATAACTGTGGGCTAGTCAATCCAGTTTCTTTACTCAGCTTTTTTGAATATAAATCAATGGCTCGAATCACTTGCCGCAAAGAGACGAGTAACTCTTCATACTTTTTCATAAGACAAACTCAGTTCAATACTAATGATTTCAATTCTATCAAATGCGTAATCAATCCTAAATACCGCCTTTAGTCTTAATAAAGCACGAACCTGTAAACTTTTCATGCAACATAGGTTGATCTTATTTAACAACTCCGTATCATAATAGTTTGTATTCTAATTATTAGTAGTAAACACATGTTGCAACCACGCGTTTTAAAGTCGTCACTGTTTTCAATCTCAAAATCTAGACTAATAGCAAGAAATTCACTGGAATTCGTTTGTTTTTGGTTAATCCTCGCAAGTTATATATTCAGCCCTTTGTATACAATATATAAATCGTACTCAAACGATAAAAATATAAAGTGATGAAAAATTCGTATTTAACATTCGCATTAAATTATTTTTTGATATTGATGTTAACTGGCAATACGATCAATTATCCCAGTACAAGCAAATCCCTCATTCAGCGTAAACACAACAAGCTGAATCGCATTTGCTGCGCCCAAAGGCCTATACACTCTTACTTACAGGCGTGTAGCAGGCTGTATGAGTATTTTTTTAGCTATAAGAAAACCAATACTGCTGTTGGGTTATTTATCAGCTCGTTTGCTGTGTTTGGTTTCAAGTTCACACCACAATTTTACTTTAGCTTAGTTTTTACAACTTTCGTTGCCGAGCTTTCAGGCCCTACTTTCAATTTATCCCAACGATATTATTCATATTCCACTTCATTCAAAAACACATTTATCAGTATCAGTGTATTGATTAACTGGTTCTGCTTAACAGTGCTACAAGGTAGTTTTTCAGTTATTCGGTTTGCCATTCTTTTACGACTTAAATTAAGCATTAACGCACTAGCCACCAAAAGTGCACTAACCACAAAAGTCGCTTTCTTCTTTAGCCATCTACTACCTCAACAAATAACCCTTAAATTTAAATTAGTTAATCGAAAGCTTGTTAAAAGCACATCACAAGAGGAACTATGTCTTTACGTCACAACACGCGCATCGTAGTCAAAGTTGGCAGTGCCCTTATTGCACCAGGAAACGATGGCTGTAGCGCTAAATACCTTAAAAATATTGCTCAGTTTATTCAAAACTGTCGCCAGCAAGGACAACAAGTAATACTTGTTTCATCTGGCTCTGTTGCTGCTGGGCGACAATGGTTTGATGTTGATTCGCCAACTAAAGCGTTAAAGAAAGCCATGGCAGCGGCAGGTCAAAATGACATGATGGCAATATGGGCTAAGTTACTCGATATGCCATTAGCCCAAATCCTGTTAACTCATGCAGATTTATGTAATAGAGAACGCTACGTCAGTATCAAAGACACCATTGAGTCATTGTTAGAGCACAATGTACTGCCTGTAATTAATGAAAATGACACCATGACGTCTGAAGAACTTAAAGTGGGTGATAACGACAACCTAGCAGCGATGGCAGCGGCGGCAATTGATGCTGATACCCTTATCATGTGCACAGACGTTAACGGCCTTTATGATAAAAACCCACATCAATACGACAACGCCCAACTTATTCAGCAAGTGAATGAGATAACCTCCAAAATATATTCAATGGCGGGAGGCGCGGTAAGCGCAACTGGCACAGGAGGGATGTTAACTAAAATCCAAGCGGCAGAAAAAGCCACTGCACAGGGTATTGATACCTTAATTATTAATGGGTTTGAGAATGCCTCTTTCGAACAACTACTGGCAGGTAAAAACCCTGGCACCCACTTCCTAGCTAATATCGAGCCACTCTCACCCGCGATTCATTGGATGACGCACACTGTCAAAGAGCGTGGTGAAGTCATCATTAATGACACCACAACCACCCACTTTGCAAGTGATGAAGATATGCTCACAAGTGGCAATATCCTTGAGGTGAAGGGGCAGTTTTCGGCAGGAGATACCATCTTAGTATCGACCGATGATGGCACCAAAGTGGCTAAAGCTCAAACCAATTACAGTAGCTGTTTACTTAATTATATCGCTCAAGAACAGGATGACGAGAATACAAGCCAAAGCTATTTTGCGCAAAACGATTCTATTATTTCGAAAGAGCACTTAACCGTATTGGAGAACGAATGAATTTAATTACAGATATTGCAAAGCAGGCCTCACAGGCCTCACGCTCTTTAGTTAACTTAGACACCGAAACTAAAAACCATATTCTAAACGTTATGGCAGCAGAATTGCGCAATGCGGTGACCACGATCCTCGAAGCGAATCAACTGGATATGGACAATGCAAAACAAAATAACTTAGCCAGTGCCATGCAAGACAGATTGCTATTAAACGAACAACGAATTGAACTAATGGCAAAAGGACTAGAAGAGGTAGCACTACTCCCCGATCCTGTTGGTAAAATCCGCGACTTAGGTGAGCAGCCTAATGGCATCAAGATCAGTAAAATGCGCATCCCACTTGGCGTTGTCTGCATGATCTATGAAGCAAGACCCAATGTCACCGCTGATGCTGGCGCATTATGCTTTAAATCAGGCAATGCCATTATTTTACGTGGCGGTAAAGAAGCATTGCATTCAAGCAAAGCCATTGCCTCAATACTACAAAAAACCTTAGTCAAATTTGATTTACCTGAAGCACTCATTAGCGTCGTGCCCAACGCTGACAGAGCCTTATTAATGGATTTAATGCAACAACGTGAATATATTGATGTCATTATTCCTCGAGGCGGTGAAGGGTTAATTAACTTTGTCACAGATAACAGTAAAGTGCCTGTAATTCAACACTTTAAAGGAGTCTGCCATTTGTATATAGACAAATATGCTGACTTCGACAAAGCCATTAAATTACTGTTAAACGGTAAGACACAACGAACAGGCGTGTGTAATGCGCTAGAAGGATTAATCGTTCATAAAGCCATTTTAAATGACTTTATGCCGTTAGTTGCTAAACATATGGCAGAGCAAAATGTCTTGATTAACGCCTGCCAAACCAGCCTCCCATTTTTTAACCAAGCTCAATTATTGCAAGATGACCAATTTGGTACAGAATATCTCGACCTTGAAATAGCGGTTAAAACTGTCGATAGTTTGAATGGAGCACTGGATCATATCCATCAGTTTGGCAGTAATCATACCGAGGTTATTTGCACTGAAGACAAACAGCGTGGTGAGTTATTTCAGCGCAGTGTTGATGCTTCAGTCGTGATGGTGAATGCCTCATCGCGATTTTCTGACGGTAGCCAATTAGGCTTAGGCGCTGAAATAGGTATTGCTACGACAAAATTACACGCCTATGGTCCAATGGGACTGGAATCGTTAACGGCTGAAAAATTTTTAGTTTCAGGTGATGGTCAAGTTCGAGATTAGTAATATCACCAGTCAATAAATAGTGATCACATTGACGTCCTTGTCGTTAAATCAACGGTATTTGGATAAAAATAAAGCCCTTTCGAGGGCTTTACTATTTATTTTCTAAATTAAGGTAGCCAGACACCTTGGCTAAAATGGGTTAAGACTATAACCTTCTTGGGCTAATACGGCATGAGCTGTCATTGCCGACAAAGCCATATCGACACCTGGTAATAATGCCGTGTGTTCTAAACCATAATAAGCAGCGCTTTGGCCGCAAATATAAATTTTAACGCCATGATTTATCAGCTGCTGCACTAACTCTTTATTCGGATTTCCCTCACTAACATCTTTGCCATGAACCTGTTGGTAAAAAGCATCATTAGCCAAGTCAGTTATCGACGATCCATGAACGACCATAGCTAATTGAATATCTTGTGGCTTAACGTCTGCCTCAACATGCATATTAATAAACCGTGCTAAGGTATTTAGGCTACGATTAACTTCGCTGGGCTTAGCAGCTTTGCTCATATCAAAGGCCACTTTAAATACCATACCTTTTGGGATCACTAAGCTCGACGTCACTGGCGCAATCTTACCGTATTCTTTTATGGTCGTGCCGGATTTAAAAGCCTCTTTGCCAGCAATGGCTGACGGTGACATCAGCATAAGCGCTCCAATAAATAGCACTGTGCTGACATTGAAAACCTGCTGATAATAGTTAACCATTTAATCTGCTTCCTTGTGATAATACGATTTATAAAGATGCGTAATAAACCTTTCAAACTCTAATCAGTTAATGTTGATTTAACAAGCAATAGATAAGCTGTCGGTATTTGCCAAGCGTATGCGTATAGCTGAGCAATAACAAAACTATCTTGCACAGATCAGTTTGGTTATAATGGCGCCTGTTGACAGTAGTTGTTGTGAACTTACTTTGTCATACACTATTTTCGTATAAGCCATAAACCTTATACCTACAGCATTTGTTTCAGGAGTTCCCATGGCTCGCCAAGTCATTTATACCTTTAAAGGTCAAACCAAAACTATCGCATTCAGTTACGACAAACATCATGATCTTTACGAAGCTGCTGCAGAAGCTGAAGGTATCGACTTAAGCCGCTTTTTAGCGATGGAACAGCAAATAGCGCTCACTTCTAAAAAAGGGGCTCGCGCCGAGAAGGATTTCCGTAAAACTGAGTTTGCTCGCTTTGGCTTTTCAAGCATTAAGTTTGTGCGCGAAGACGACGAAGAAACATCAAATAGCTAATCGATAGGAAATCACATGATCAACACAGAACACGCAAACTTTCCTCGAGCCAGCTTCACGAGACGTTGCGGTGCAATGATTTATGACGGCCTATTAGCCGTTGCCGTTTATATGGTGGCAGGAGCTGTCGGCTTTGGTATATTTTTAGGCCTAACCAGCACAGGTGTTATCGGCATGAATGGTCACGAGCATGTATCAGATCTACTAAATCAAACACCGCTTTATCAAGGAATTTACCAGCTTTGGTTGGTGATGTGTGTTGTGGCTTTTTATGCGCTATTTTGGAGTCGTGGTGGCCAAACTCTCGGCATGCGAGCGTGGCGCCTGAAAGTTCAGCACCCAAACGGACAAAATTTAAGTTTCATCACTGCCGTAGCTCGGGTTGTATGGTCATTTGCAGGGGTTAGTAACCTGTTTATTTTAATTAATCCTGACAAGCTTGCCCTACAAGATAAAATGACACGCTCCGAAGTTGTAGTGCTATCGGTTGAGGCTAATCAAATGCGCAACTGGCATGGTGCTTAACCGCAATATTAGCTAACGAGAAAACCTGCTTAATCTTCATAAGCCAACTGAATTTTCAGTTGGCTTTTTTGATGGAATTACAGCCTTATCCGATAAAAAAGCCTTTGTGACAGGTGTTGTCCTCTCAAAAGAAGTCGAAAATACTCTATTTGACCAACAATTCCTGCACAGCAAGTTCAATCTAACTTGGCGTTGGTTAAATACTACGCTATCTTAGGGGACAAGGTGTTAAGTAGTCTAAGTGACTCTGTGAAGTGACATCTTAATAAAGGAATATTAAGTTCTCAAAAGGAAGCTGATTAACAGTTGAAATTTTTAACAGCGATTAAAACATTGCTTGTCAATTATCTTAACCGAGGTACTGAGCTTTATGACGACCCAGAAAAGCGTCATAGAATACTCATTATCAATTGGTTCGGGATGGTTGGGTTTTCGATTACATTTATTTTAGGTATCAACGCTTACTTTCAAAATAACGACCGACTTGCCATTGTTTTGCTGCTATCTTGCGTTCTTTTTTTCTTATCTTTATTGAATCACTGGAAGTTTTTAAAACAGTATCGGTTTGAAACCTCTGCCACACTCATCCAGCTTAGTTTGCTCGCCTTAATGCTGTATTTAGTTTATAGCGGTGGGGCCAATAACACTGGGCCATTATGGGTTTTTTTAGTCCCTCCTGTCATGATGTTCTTTGGCGGGCTTAAAGGTGGTTTACGCAATACCAGTGTGTTTATCACGTGTTACTGCATCATCATGTTTTATCCAGAAAATCAATTACTTGAAGCGAGTTACACACACGAGTTTAAAACCCGTGTGCTGTACTCATTAATTACACTGACTTTCTTATCTGGATATTACGAATACTCTCGCCATCAATCATTTCAACATGTAAAGCAATTGAGCGCCAAATTTGAACAACAAGCTTTACGGGATCACTTAACCGATATTCCTAATCGACGAGCCATGATGGAGCAACTTAACTACGAGTATGCCAGAGTCGTTAGAAATAATTATGATATGAGCATACTGCTTATTGATGTGGATTTTTTCAAAAAGATTAACGATAAATACGGTCATCAATGTGGTGATGAAGTGCTTATTAAGTTGGCAAAATCCTTTACTGCCACCTTACGTAAGCAAGATATGATTTCACGTTGGGGTGGTGAAGAATTTCTGATTTTATTGCCTCACACGGGGTTTAATGACGCATTTGAAGTGGCAGAAAAAATCAGGAAAACTATCCAACAAAATCCTATAACATTCGATGATAAAACGATTGAGATAACGGTCAGTATCGGTATAGGTAAAGCTGATATCCATCATTCTGTTGACTCGGCAATATCTCAGGCCGATGAACATTTATATCAAGCTAAAGAAGAAGGACGTGATAGTGTCTATCCCAAAGTGGACAAAATAGCCTAGCCATTTACATTTCTATTTCCATCATTAACATTCTTTGTTGATATTCCATGAATAAAAAAGCCAGCAACTGCTGGCTTTTTAGGACTATTTTTTAAATAAGATGTCGTTTGTATTTGGCGCAATTAAGTTACTTACGAATATAGTAAAGCGCACCTAAACTAAATAATAACGGCGGCATCCCAGCACTGATGTATGCTGGCAGACCATAAACAATACTCAATGGTCCAAAGATTTCGCTACAGATATAAAAACTAAACCCAGCCACCACGCCTAATAACACTCGTGCGCCCATTGTTACCGTTCGTAAAGGTCCAAATACGAAAGATAACGCAACCAAAATCATCACTGCGACCGTCACTGGTTGCATAATTTTACGCCAAAGCGCTAATTCATAACGGCTAGGATCTTGTTGATTTACTTTCAAGTAGTCCAAATAGCCAATGAGTCCTTGAATACTCAAGGCTTCAGGTTTAACCGATACGACACTTAGCTTGTCTGGGGTGAGTGTTGAGTTCCACACTCTTTCTTCTTGGTACTCTAGGGTAATCTTTTCTTCAGTGATGTGCGTATTTTTCACATCCATTAATCGCCATACGCCATTAGCGAAATTCGCTCGCATCGCTTGGGTCATGGTTTTTAATTTAAGGTCATCATCAAATTCATAAAAAGTGATATTGTTGAGGGTGTTAATGGACTCTACCTCGCCAATATTGACAAATAAATCACCGTCTCTCGCCCATACACCGCGATGAGACTTAATCAAACTACCGCCAGATACCTTAGTTGCTTGTAGCTCTTTAGCACTTCGTTCAGCAACTGGAGCGCCCCACTCGCCTAATGCCATAACAATAATCATGAGGGGAATAGCTGTTTTCATCGCAGAAACAGTGATTTGTAACCGAGACATGCCTGAAGCCTGCATCACGACTAATTCTGAATTAGAGGCGAGCATCCCCATACCAATTAACGCACCCAGTAATACCGCGATAGGGAAAAACAACTCAATGTCACGTGGAATTAAATACAGCACATAAATCACTGCATCTAACATGGTATAAGCACCACGCCCCACAACTCGCAGTTGATCAACCCATTTAATAATTCCTGACAAACCTGTCAAGATAAGTAGACATAATGCAGATGTACTAATAATAACGCGAGCAATGTAGAGGTCTAATATCTTCATGATGCCACCTGCTTGCGCTTAAAGCTTTGCAATAATTTGGCGCCACTTGGACGTTCCTTACCTAACAAAAATAATCCAATCACTAATGCAGAACCATGGATCCACCACATACCTAAAGCAAGTGGTATAACTTCATCTTCCAAGGCTTTTCGACCTGCAACCATTAATCCGAAATAGCCCAAATAGAGCAAAATAGCAGGGAACATTTTAGCAAACTTACCTTGCCTTACATTGACACGAGCTAATGGCACAGCAATTAACGTCATCAGTGGAATAGCTAGTGGTAACGCTAATCGCCACTGGAACTCTGCAACCGCCTCTGGCCCAGGAGTATCAAGTAGCTCACCCACTGGCAGTGCAGACATTTTACGCCGCCTTTCATCCACTTCTTGCTCTTTAATTTCCATCCGATAACCACCAAACTCAATCATTTGATAGTCGAGGTTTTGAGCGCTACCTTGATAACGAATACCATTATCTAACTGTAATTGTTGACTGCCAAAGCTGTCTTCAACCACACGACCTTGCTCAGAAACAACAATATTAGTTAGGCCTTCTTCGTCTTCTGGATCGGGAAGTTGCGCAACAAATACTTTTTCAAGTTCATTGGACTTAGATATTTTTTCTACAAAAAGAACCGCCCTACCATTAGGACTTGCCTGAAAACGGCCTTGAACAATCGCAGCAAGGCCTGCTTCTGACTGGGCCTGCTCTAATACTTGATTTTGCCTCTCTTCCGCCCACGGTCCAACATACACAGATAAAATACCTGTGAATATTAAATTGGCCACGGCAATCAGTAAAGTAACGCGAGTAACATACCACTCACTGATCCCAACGCCATGGAGCACCACCATTTCGTTTTCGGCATACATTCGCCCGTGAGCAAGTAAAATGCCCAAGAAAAAACTTAATGGCAGCACCAATACCGTCAATTGCGGTAAATTTAGACCTAATAAGGTCAATACTAATGTGGCGGGAAATTCGCCATTTGAGGCATCCCCTAATACACGCACAAATTGCTGGCTAATAAAAATAGTTAATAGCACCAAAAGTATCGCAAATTGCGCTTTTAAAACTTCAACGATCAAGTATCTAAATACAATCACAGGTAGGATCCACTGTCTAAACTTGTCTTTTTGCTGGTATCAGAGTAAGTTCACTATAAAATGTCTGCTTTTAGCAGTTATTGATAGTTTTCTGACCAGCTCGTGAGCTTCCTTTAGTGTAATTCATTTAGCAGCTATAGCAGAAAATTACCAAGGATTTATTTCCTTAAAGGGTTGTAAATATGGCCTAACAGGCCTAATTAAAACATTATCTAATAAATATAAAAATTTGTCTTTAATAATCTAGGAGTGCTCATGGAGTTTAGCGTAAAGAGCGGCAGCCCCGAGAAGCAACGTTCAGCTTGTATCGTTGTCGGTGTATACGAACCACGTCGTTTATCTGGTATCGCGGAGCAATTGGATAAAATCAGTGAAGGTTACATCAGTAACCTACTTCGACGCGGTGATTTAGAAGGCAAGCCAGGACAGATGTTGTTATTACATCATGTTCCGAATGTGCTAAGTGAGCGCGTTTTATTGGTTGGTTGTGGTAAAGAGCGTGAACTTGATGAACGCCAATACAAACAAATCATCACCAAAACCATCAATACTTTAAACGAAACAGGTTCGATGGAAGCGGTTTGCTTCTTGACTGAATTGCACGTTAAAGGTCGCGATACGTACTGGAAAGTTCGCCAAGCCGTTGAGACGACTTATAACAGTTTATACAGCTTTGACACCTTAAAAACACGTAAAGGCGAAACTCGTCGTCCATTACGTAAAATGGTGTTTAATGTACCGACACGTCGTGAACTAACGATTGGTGAACGTGCAATCGATCATGGAATGGCTGTCGCATCAGGCATGGATTTATGTCGTGACGTTGCCAATATGCCACCTAATATCTGTAATCCTGCTTACCTTGCATCTCAAGCACGTCAGATTGGTGAAGTTCACCAAAACCTGACAGTAACGACTGTCGGTGAAGAGCAAATGGCTAAGCTAGGCATGAACTCATACCTAGCAGTTGGCCGTGCCAGTGCCAATGAATCCATTATGACAATCATGGAGTACAAAGGCGCTGTTGATGAAACAGAAAAGCCAATTGTCCTCATTGGTAAAGGCCTGACGTTTGACTCAGGCGGCATCTCATTAAAACCAGGTGATGGCATGGATGAGATGAAATATGACATGGGCGGCGCAGCAGGTGTTATTGGCGCAATGAAAGCCTTATGTGAAATGAATTTACCTATAAACGTTATTGGTATTCTTGCTGGCTGTGAAAACATGCCATCAGGTGATGCTTACCGTCCAGGTGACATTTTAACCACTATGTCAGGCCAAACTGTCGAAGTATTGAATACTGATGCAGAAGGACGTTTAGTGCTTTGTGATGTATTGACTTATGTTGAACGTTACGACCCTGAATTGGTTATCGATACCGCAACATTAACTGGCGCTTGTGTGATTGCCTTAGGTAAACATGCCTCTGGTTTATTCTCTTCACATAACCCGTTGGCTCACGAACTATTAAATGCGGGTGAGCAATCAGGTGACCGAGCATGGCGTATGCCGATTTGGGATGAGTATCAAGAAATGCTTGAGAGCCCATTTGCTGACATGACTAACTTAGGCGGTCGTCCAGCAGGTTCTATCACAGCTGCATGTTTCTTATCTCGTTTCACTAAGAAATATAACTGGGCACATATCGATGTGGCTGGTACAGCTTGGAACAGCGGCGCAAATAAAGGTTCTACAGGTCGCCCTGTGCCATTATTAAGTCAGTTCTTAATTAACAGAGCTGGTGTTGATCAAGGCGAATAAGCCTTATTATCCAAGTTAGACAATGCGTTTTATGAAAAAAGGTGAAGAAATCATTCTTCACCTTTTTTATTTATAAATGATTTAAAACTAATCACATCTAAATGTTAATTTAACCGCTGTCCACCCTAGCCCCATGAGTTGCTTTTAGTGTAAAATCCGTCTTTACTTCGTCAAATACAGTAAAAGCATGCCAAAGACTCTGTTTTACTTAATGCCCGCCATCAATACGCAGCCAAGTGCAATCGAAAGTGTATTTTTAAGCGCCTGCCAATTAGCAGAAAAGCATTATCGTCAGCAGCAATTAATTTATATTCATTGCCAAGACAAGCAGCAGGCATACGCCATTGACGAATTACTTTGGCAATTTGAGCCAACGGCATTTGTTCCCCACAATTTAAAAGGGGAAGGACCGGTAACCGGTTCACCTGTGGAAATTGGTTTTGATAAATTAGGCGCGAATAAAAGCCGCCATTTACTCATTAACCTCGCAGATCAAGTGCCATCATTTGCGGTTAACTTTCCGCATATTATCGATTTTGTTGCTAATGATGATGCGCTTAAACAAATTGCACGTGCTCGCTATCGCGAATATAAGCAATTAGGCATTGAGCTCACAACAACTGAGTTCACTGGCGTTTAAGTCAGTTGATTCGTTAACAATACCAACTATTAATTTAGATTGAGAAAACAAAAATCCCATGGAAAAAACATATAATCCGCAGTCAATTGAGCAATCTCTTTACCAAAACTGGGAAGAGCAAGGCTACTTCAAACCACATGGCGATGAGTCAAAAGGTAACTATTGCATCATGATCCCGCCACCGAATGTGACGGGTAGTTTGCACATGGGTCATGCATTCCAAGATACCATCATGGATACCTTGACTCGTTACCAACGCATGAAGGGTAAAAATACCCTTTGGCAAGTGGGTACTGACCATGCGGGTATTGCAACTCAAATGCTGGTTGAACGTAAAGTCTTTGCAGAAGAAGGATTAGGCCGCCACGACTTAGGCCGCGATAACTTTATTGAACGCATTTGGGATTGGAAAAATGAATCTGGCGGTACTATTACCAAACAGCTACGTCGTTTAGGCGCATCAGTTGATTGGGACCGTGAACGTTTTACCATGGATGAAGGCATGTCTGAAGCCGTACAAGAAGTGTTTGTACGTCTATACGATGATGAGTTGATTTACCGTGGTAAACGCTTAGTAAACTGGGATCCAAAACTGCACACTGCAATTTCTGATCTTGAAGTTGAAAACAAAGAAAAGCAAGGCAGCATGTGGCATTTCCGCTATCCGCTTGCTGAGGGTGCATTAACTGCTGATGGTAAAGACTATTTAGAAGTCGCCACTACACGTCCTGAAACCATGTTAGGTGATAGTGCTGTTGCAGTTCACCCTGACGATGAACGTTATCAATCACTGATTGGTAAGTTCATTTTATTGCCAATCGTAAACCGTCTTATTCCTATCGTAGCTGACGATTATGTCGACATGGAATTTGGTACAGGTTGTGTAAAAATCACACCTGCACATGACTTTAACGATTATGAAGTCGGTAAGCGTCACGCCCTACCTATGTTCAACATCTTAACGATTAATGCAGAAATCCGCAGTGCTGCAGAAGTCGTCAATACCGATGGTACAGCAAATAATGAACTTGATAACAGCTTGCCTGAGCGCTATGCCGGTCTTGAACGTTTTGCCGCCCGTAAAGCCATTGTTGAAGAGTTCGAAACATTAGGTTTACTTGGCAAAATCGACCCTCACGGATTGAAAGTGCCTTATGGCGATCGTTCAGGTGTTGTCATTGAACCTTTACTGACAGATCAGTGGTATGTCTCTGTTGCGCCAATGGCTAAAACTGCGATGGAAGCTGTTGATAATGGCGACATCAAATTCGTACCACAACAATACGAGAACATGTACAACTCTTGGATGCGCGATATTCAAGACTGGTGTATCTCTCGCCAACTTTGGTGGGGACATCGTATCCCAGCTTGGTACGACGAAGCAGGTAAAGTCTATGTGGGTCGTGACGAAGCTGAAGTTCGTGCAAAGCATAACTTAGATGAGTCTATTGTCTTACGCCAAGATAACGATGTGTTAGACACATGGTTTAGCTCTGCGTTATGGACATTCTCAACATTAGGTTGGCCAAAAAACACCGAAGAATTAAAAGCTTTCCACCCAACAGATGTGTTGGTTACAGGCTTTGATATTATTTTCTTCTGGGTTGCCCGTATGATCATGATGACCATGCATTTCATTAAAGATGAAAATGGCAAACCGCAAGTCCCGTTCAAGACTGTGTATGTGACAGGTCTTATCCGTGATGAAGCGGGTAACAAAATGTCGAAGTCTAAAGGTAACGTACTTGACCCATTAGACATGATTGACGGTATTGACCTTGAGTCACTTGTGACTAAGCGTACTGGCAACATGATGCAGCCTAAACTTGCAGCTAAGATTGAAAAAAGCACGCGCAAAGAGTTTGCAGACGGTATCGAAGCACATGGTACTGATGCGCTACGTTTCACTTTAGCGTCAATGGCTTCAACAGGACGTGACATCAACTGGGACATGAAACGCCTAGACGGTTACCGCAGTTTCTGTAACAAAATCTGGAATGCTTCACGCTACGTACTAATGAACACCGAAGTACAAGCTGAAGGCGCTGATGAAGATGCGGTTGGCGAAGCCCTAGATTGTGGTCAATTACTTGTTGACGGCAAGCCTGGTGAAATGGAACTGTCACTTGCTGATCGCTGGATTATCGGTTTGTTCAATCAAACGGTAAAAGCTTATGACGAGCATATGGCAAACTACCGCTTTGACTTAGCCGCTAACACTATTTATGAGTTCACTTGGAATCAGTTCTGTGACTGGTACTTAGAGCTAACGAAGCCTGTAATGCAAAGCGGCAGCGAAGCACAGCTTCGTGGCACACGTCATACTCTAGTCACTGTACTAGAACAAATGCAGCGTTTAATGCACCCAATGATGCCTTATCTCACCGAAACTATCTGGCAGCGCATTAAACCGCTAGCAGGAGTTGAGGGAGAGACGTTAATGTTGGCTGAATTCCCTGAATTTGATGCCACTAAAGTAGACTCTCAAGCGATGGAAGATCTTGAGTGGGTTAAGCAAGTGATTACGGCTGTACGTAATATTCGTGCAGAACTTAACATTGCTCCTTCTAAGCCACTTAACGCCCTACTACGTGGCGTGAGTGAACAAGACAAAGCACGTCTAGAAGCAAACCAAACCTTCTTCAAGACCCTAGCTAAGCTTGAATCTATGACCATTCTTGCCGACGGTGAAACAGCGCCAATGTCTACAACACAGCTTGTAGGCGATATGGAGTTGTTAATTCCAATGGCTGGATTAATTGATGTTGCTAAAGAAGTCGCTCGTATCGACAAGCTACTTGAAAAAGCAGCCGGCGAGTTCAAACGTATTGAAGGCAAGTTATCGAATCAAGGGTTTGTCGCTAAAGCACCTGCAGCCGTGATTGAAAAAGAGCGTGCTAAACAAGCGGAATACCAACGAGATATTGAAAAGCTAACCGAACAAAAAGCTGAACTGGCTAAACTAGAAAGTTAACCTCAGTAATACGAAAAAGGCCATCAACAAAAGTTGATGGCCTTTTTTATTTCTTCTATGTCTAAATTGACTTGCACAGTCAAAGCCCTGTTTGTGAACGGCTCCCGATCTTAGATGCTAGATGGGGAAACTTATTGCTCATTGACGCTTAAGGTATATTGCGGATATTTAGCCCCTTGGCTAGATTTTTTATTCGCCACAACCTTAGCGCCTATTTCGATGTACTCTCCATCGACACCAGGATTGTCTAACCCCATTGCAGGAAACGTTTTATAAGTGGTATTTTTATAGCGAATTTTAATGTTTTTTATTTGGATTAGCGGCTCATTATTCAAACTAATAAAATTAATCGTTATGGGATCGCTAGTATCAGAAGTAATAAAATAGCGCCCTTGATAATAATCATCATCAAGCAACGTCGCATTGGTTGAATTACCAATCCCGCCTTTCCAGTTCACTACCACAGTAGAACTTGTTCCACTATTTTGTAACACCGTAGGAAATTTAATAGGCTGAATTTCTGTAATAACAATTTGTGCGAAAGCTGAAGAACAACACAGCACACTTAACGCAGCGATCAAGGTCAACTTTATGAGCTGGAGATATCTGGAAGAGTCAATACAAGTTGGCATACCGCTGACCACTCAATTTTATTATTATTTTTATTAGTCATTGATTTTAAGGTATTTTAAAAACAAAAATGTAATTAATAAACCTTAAGCAAATAAAAGCTAAATTAAGTCTATAAAAACATTTTGTATCAAATAGTCTTATCAATATTTTCTAGCATCATCTCAATAACGTTACAAAAAATCAACAAACTCATTTAAGAAAGTCAGACAATGTTGACGAGTTCAGTCTACTCAATTTTTGGTTGAATTCTGTAAAATTCCCAGCCTAAGATCAATGTTGTACATTTTTAAATCAAAAGATCATCTAGATGAAACCTTGTTAGCTGACCAAAAAACAAACAAAAAATACCGTTATATCAACAGCATCACAAAACCAACCAAACTACTCAACTAATAAGTAAGATCTTTCATAGCCGATATTATTCTAATTTTCATAGAGTTAAACGCTAGTTTGAAATCTAATACTTTGTAGCTAGTATTTTAAATTAAACTTTAGCAATAACTTATAACTCTTCGCTATATAAAGAAATGCAAGACACAATTGTAACCAAAGTGTTGCAAATTATTTCAATACTGCTATTTTGACTTTGCCCATTGATTAAGTCCTTGTTTAAAAGCGACAAATATCCACATAAAAATTATGGGCTATTAAAATTATAATATTACACCTGGGAACAATAAAATGACTAAAAAAATACTATTATCATCTGTTATCGCCTCTACACTATTTCTTTCTACTCAAGTGGGTGCCGCAGACGAAACTGGTACTGCTAACTTCAACTTAATCTACCCAATCACTGTATCTGAAACGACCCAAATGGAATTTGGAGATGTATCTATCGCTGCTGACGGCCAGTGTGCTCTTGACTACTCAGATACAACTTCTGGAGCTGCATGTGTTGCTGGTGGTAATGCTGCACGTACTGGTGTGTTCAATGTGGCTGCCGCTGACGGAACAGTAAACCTTTCAGTATCTGGTCCTGATACGTCTGTTTCTGGCGTTACGTTTACCCCAACTCTTGCTAGTGCAACGGGTACTGTCTCTGGTAATACGTTAGACGTTGATGTTGCTGGTACACTTGATATCGTTGCAGCTTCAGCAACTGAAGGGACTCACGCACTGTCTTACACTCTTTCAGTGGTTTACTAAACCTGTTATCTGATTTAAGCAATTTACCCTAACCTATATTGCTTACATCACCAGTAACATTGATGAATCCCGCAACGTGGTTGCGGGATTATATTCACCCCACTAACAAACAAAATTAAAATAAGCTCGAAGTAAGCTAACAATAATAATTAATAAATTTGCATTTAATGCATCAAAATTTAGCTGGGCAACAATATGAAAAACTTACTACTTATAACCACTTTGGTGTTAAGTCTTATACCTAGTGTGAGTGCAAACTTACTCGTGACACCAACCCGTGTCGAACTTGACAACCAGCGCAACAAAAGCGCCGTTTTTTCATTAGTTAATAAAAGCAGCGACACCGCTCGCTACGAAATTTACTTAGAAGACAAAAAGTTACTCTCCAATGACGAATTTTTAACTTTAGAGCCTAAAACAAGTCCAACTTCACTTACCAGTTTCACCCGTTACTCTCCTCGACGAGTCAGTTTATCCCCTGAGCAAGGTGCAAGAGTAAGGCTTGCTGTGCGTCCGCCAAAAGACATCAAAGCTGGTGAATACCGAAGCTACATCGTTTTTCATCAAATCCCTTTAGCCCCGACCACAGTTTCAGACACCACTGAATCCAATGACACGATGAACTTATCAGTCACAGCCTATTTACGTATTGCCATTCCGGTGATCATGAGAGTCGGTGATTTAATCGCAGAATTAACAGTGAACGGAGAATTGCTAGCAAGCCCAGATAATCAGCAACAACTAATTGTTGATATCGCCCGCAGCGGTCAACGTAGCAGTTACGGTGATATTGAAGTGTATGACAGTGCATCTAATCAATTAGTTGGCAGTTTAAAAAATGCATCCATCTATACTGAAAACGATAAACGTCGATTTGCAATAACACTTAGCCAAGCTGTAAAACCTGGGACGGATCTACTGATTAGATATGTTGAAAATGACACTTTATTCGAGGCTAAAACAATCGAATCCGTGATCAAATTATAAGGACAGTGTGACTGAAAAACACCTACTTTATCTCGGCAGATTATGCTTTTTCGGCATATCAACCGTATAGCAAAATATACTTTTTGTATTTGTTTATTATTGCTATACATAGAAACAATCAATCCAGGGCTTGAATCATCAACGCCCTGGAGAACCGATTCAATTGATTTTATTGCCAATCTCAATCTCGCCGCCTCAAACAACCAATCCCAACATAAAGAAAGGGAAATCCCTGACAAAGAAGCTACCGTCAATGATTCGTTAACGAAAACGACCTCATCATTACAGCAAAGCACTTCATTTCAACGTCAAACCAAATCAAAGACAATGGCGTCAGAATCAATAACAACTACGCCAGAACCTGAGTTAACTATCACATCAAAGCCAATAGCACTTACATCAACAGTATTAACTTCAGCTTCTACTTCAGCATTAGTCAAACCCGCTATAGTGAACTCTGAAAGCAAGAAAAAAGTTAACATTAAGCCTGAAACAGTCTCTTCCAAGAGAGCACCAACAATTGATTCAGCCTCCATTAATGGCCTTAGCGACCTGCTAACTAATCAAGAACTTAGTCAAAAAACTAGCCAACAAGTGACACTATCTGACGCGCCAAAGCTCATTCAGGCTACCTCGCCAGTGACTGTAGCCTCAACAGCAAATAACCCTGAAATAGCATTAGCGAATTGTTCCCGACGACTGACTCGAAGTTACACAAGTTCTGCAGCAAATGAAGAGCAATTTCTTGTCGGGCAGTTTAATTATGGTTCTGAGCAGCTAAGCGATGAGATTTTTATCTATCAAGATAAAGCAACTCTTTACCTGCCAATACAATTTTTAGCCGATAATTTGATGTTGCCGTTACAAGTTAACATGCAACCATTAAGCGTGAGCGGCTGGTATTTGACCACAGAAAACACTGTCGATATAAGCCAACACCTCATGCAATTTACTGCGCAAAATAGTGATTGTAATCAAACCCCAACTGACGTCTATTTTGATGATTGGGACATCTATGTCGATATTGAGGTGGTAGAACAAATACTAGGATTAGAAATTCACTTTGATCATGCTCGTCAGTTACTAGCGGTGAATGAAAACACCTTAGTTCCACTAAGTCAGCTGCTTGAGAGGCAAAAGCGCCACCAGCAATTTAATCATCAAAAAAATGCCAATGACCAACAAAGAATGCGTCAAGTAACTAGCGAGTATGCCACGATTGGCGATTTGGCGTTACATGCAGATGTCGGCGTCTCGCAGCGTAAACAAATAGAAACCCAACAACCGAATGTTGATGGTTTTATCCAAGCAAGGACTGATTTACTCGGACATAGTGCCTATGCTGGTTACTCTTGGTCGGAATACGGCGAAACATTTAACGCCTATATAGAAAAAGCAATGGCCGACACTTGGGTTAAATACTATCGACTTGGTAGTATCGACTCCCATAACTTGGCGTTGGTTTCAGGCGCCAGCTCTGGTGAAGGTCTCATTCTTAATGCTGGTGACGCATTTTCAGATGACATTAGATACATTGTCGTTGAAGGTGAGTTAGAGCCAGGGTGGGATGTTGAATTATACCGAAATGGCGGTTTAATCAGTGTTCAACGTGTTGGTGACAATGGACAATATCGCTTTGAACAAGTGCCCTATTATATTGGAACTAACCAATACCAATTACGTTTATTTGGGCCAAATGGTGAAACACGAACAGAGTCCTTTAGTAAACTGCTCGACCCTTCTTTAATGCAAGCCGACAGCTTCGGAATGAACTTTGGCGTGATGCAACGAGAGCAAGATGATTTAAAACAAGTTTATGCGAGTGCAAACTGGGCGATATCTGATAACTTCTCGGCTGGTATTGCCTTAATTGAGCAACAAGTGAGTGATAACAAATGGCTGTTCAACCCTTCTTTGACTTTCAGTATGTTAACCGACAACAGCGTCTGGCAACTTAATCTCACAGGAAATGAAACTGGAACAGCAGCTAACATTATTGCCCAAGGGAGTAATAGCTTAATTGACTGGCAAGCTGAATGGGCACACTACCAAGACTTTGAATCATGGGAAAATCCAAATAACCAAGTAAAACAACTGGCCAATATTAATGTGAATGGCAACCTAGACCACACGAATATGAGCTGGGGGCTCAATGGCTCATGGCAAGAACAAAACTTTGGTACAGACAGTATTTACCTTGGAGCAACTGTAGCAGGCCAGTTTCAGCACCTAGCATTGAGTAACGAGTTAAGTTGGCAAAACATCGCCGATACACAACGTTGGGCCAATCGATTAGCCCTTTCAGGTCGAGTCTCCGACTGGTACTTACGTAGCTATGCTGATATTGCACTGCTGCCCACAACAGAACTCACCCAGTTAGTGTCTAATGCCAGTACGTCTTTAAGCGAGCAAAGTAACTATCAGTTTGAAGTTCGTTACCAACCAATGGCATTAGCAGAAGTCACGGTGAGAAACTCTTTATCTTATTTTTTAGATACCAGTACCTTAAGGCTGACATTAGAAAATGACTCTGAAGGTGATTGGTTTGCACAATTTAAGTGGAGTAGTTCTGCGCTATTAATTGCACCCGATAACACTTGGTTACTCGACAGAGTTAGCCATTTAAATACTGGAAGTGTAAAAATTATCGCTTTTCAAGATGACAACAACAACGGCCTATTTGATGAAGATGAATTACCACTCAGCGGCCTACGTTTTTCAGGCCATAGTCAAGCTGATAGCGCAACGGATGAGCGCGGCCAGTTATTAATTACCCACATACAAACTTCAAGACCACATCGCCTTGTGCTAAATGAGCAATCACTACCTGACCCATTTTTACAGCCTCAAAACAGCATTTTATTAGTAAACGCTCATCCAGGGAATGTAGCCGAAGTGCTATTTCCTGTGTTATTTACTGCAGAGCTAGATGGCGAGATATTTTATGATGATGGGGTTGCGGCAAAAGGTGTGCTGGTGACGTTAATTGATGACGCTGATAATCAATATCATGCCCGAGTAGAGTACGATGGAGTGTTTATCTTTGAGCAACTGGTACCCGGTCGCTATCAAATTGAAATCAATAAACAACGCCAAGCCACACCAATCGAACTGAAGCCAGGTGAATATGTGACCCTCGCCACACAAACCATTTCTCGTTAAACCAAAACAAGATAAATAAGTGCGCATTTATTCAGCAACAACTAGAATAAATTATGGATTTATTGATGTGGAAAAAATAAAGCATGTCACTCTTTATGTTGGTGGTTGCCGTTTCACAAGCCCATTTTAACTTAGTGACCCCTGTGTCTATTGAGCAAATTCGACCAATGGATCTTGGAATGATATACAACCAAGCCAACGTTAATTGTCAGTTAGATCAATTTAACCGCCAAGGTAACGGCTGCCTCACTTCCGATAATCAACTCGGTCAATTTAAAATTCAAGGTAATGGCGAGTCTTCTATTAACGTGAGGGTTTACCCAACTTCCACGTCCAACGTATTATTTACCCCTATTCTGCCCAATGGCAATCAGCAGCAATCATTTGCTTTATCTGAAACAGCAACAATTATCAATGTCGGTGGTAAAGTGGATGTGCTTAACGATGAAAATGTTGGGCAACAGCAATTGTCATACACCATTGAAGTGAATTATCACTAACCGACAAAACAACGCAATAGCTCTTTCTTTCACAGGTCTTTATTGTAAGTGCTAAACAATACTCGCATATTGGCAAGTGTTTCTAGTCAATTGCTCTGATTTCCTGTATAAGCATCGCCTCTAGAATATTTTTCAACTTTCTTAACCAAGCACTTTGTTTGCAAACATCAAAGCCAACAAGCTTGCACGTTATAAAAGTCAATCAATATAAAGATTCAATTTTTCATATTTATAAGATGGGCAGGTACGATTATGTCAGACAAATTTTTCTTCAAAGGCCGTCAAACGCCTAAACCTGCCTATGGCGAAAGTGGTTACAATACTAAACGTCAGGCTAAGCTTGGTTCTAAAGTTAAGCCACTAACCTTGTCAGTTCAAACCGCAGAAAGAGCTGCGCAAGTAAAGCAAATACTAGATGACAAAAACCTGTTTGCGAACATGACTGTTGATGAAAATAACCCTGAAAATATTATTGAGCTAGAGGGCATTATCAATAAGCCTACCGCAGTAACAGCCGAAGCAAAAATTAACCGCAACGATCCTTGCAGCTGTGGCAGTGGCAAAAAATACAAAAAGTGCTGTGGTTAATCATGCCTTGGCTTAAGCAATTAATTAGTACAGCTTAAAGCGACACACTAAGCACCACTTTAGCTTGAACAATAAAAATGGAATCAAAACATGTTTTTGATTCCATTTTTTGTTATGAAAATATCTTTATTTTGTGAAATATTATAAGCTTAACTTCGTTCTTATTATACTCAGTCATAGTGTGCTTAATAAAAGGCAACACTTATATCAACAGGTTAATTAATCAACCAACGTGATACTAGAGGTCAGAGTGAACACAGTTATAGCAGTAAAGTCCTTGATAACGGCGGGCATCTTGTGCTGCGCTACCCTAAGTTGGCCCGTCATGAGTCAACAATTTAGTCTCGTCAACAGTAACCATACTCCTATGGCAAATATGGTGGTATATCTCACTGCTACCTCTACCTCTTCAGCAAAAAAGATAGCCCCTGAGTCAACTCAGCCTCCAATTGAAATACATCAAGAAAACAAACAGTTCAGCCCATATATCACGGTTATTCAACAAGGTTACCAACTCAAATTTGTTAATGATGATGATATTACTCACCACATTTATTCGGCATCAGGCCCCAAACGCTTTTCGTTTAAACTACGCAAAGATAGCACTCAACAAGATATGTTATTTGATCAAGCAGGCCACATTTCAATGGGGTGTAACATCCATGACTGGATGAGCGGACATGTGTTGGTGGTCGATACTCCTTATTACGGCGTGACTGATTCAAATGGTAACGTCACATTCGACGAGCTACCTGATTCTGAATATCAACTCGTTGTCTGGCACCCGCAATTACGGGCAGATAACAATCAATTTAGCCAGACGATAACAACGCCTTTAGCAGAGGCATTAACCATACAAATAACTGCATCAATGGACGACATCCCAACTCAACAAAGTTTGGATGACTTTGACTTTCTGGATGGATATTAATGCGAAATACGTTCAATAGTATTCAAACTCGTATATTCACCTTTTTCATGGTGTTATTAATAGCTGTTCAAGCTATTTCTTTTGCCATTAATTACTATTCGAATAAACGTTTAGAAAAACAGCAGTTAGAAAACCAACTGTCAGTAGCTGAGTTGGTATTTAAGTCAGAATATGACAACCGAAATTACTATTTATCCGCTTTTGCCGAAACGGCTGCAAAAGACTTTGGCCTTAAAGATATTTTTATTGATGGCGACAGCCGCAGTTTTTTGGTGGCATTAAATAATCATCGAAAACGCATCAATGCAGACTTAGCTATTGCAGTTGATCATAAAGGGAATGTGATTGGCGAACTGTTAACGACAGCAAAAGGACCTAACAAAGGCAAAGTTAATGTTGGACCAGAGCAAGGTCAGCCATTTAGATTCCCGCTTGCAACAGAATTTGAAACCAATAGCCCCATATACCCTCTTGGCGAGCATGTTTATCAGTTAAGGTTTTCACCATTAACCAGTGGCGCAGCAAACATTATTGGCTGGGTGGGCTTTGGCTTTATCATTGGCGACGAGTTAACGCATTCGTTATCGGAGCAAACCGGCTTGAACACTGGATTTTTGCTCACATCTGAAAAAAGTAACCAATTAATTAGCCTCTCCAATACCAGATTCACCCACGAAGACCATCAAGTCATCAGTGACTTTATTGAACACAATCAAACCAATGATGAATACATTTTATGGCAATCAGATTTAGGTGAGGTTAAGCGTGATAGCCAAGACAATGTTCAACTACATGCCTTTATGTATTTGAGTCGCAATGCTGCGCTTGAATCAGCACAAGATCATTGGTTTCAACAATTATTATTGATTTTATTAATGTTGCCGATGTCACTATTTGTGGCCTACATTATTGCTCGAGGTGTCACTAAGCCACTTACATTATTGATAAAACAAGCTCGATTTATTGCAAAAGGTAATTACAATTCAAAGGTAGAAGTTGGCAACAGTGCAGAGATGAAAGAACTCGCTGAAGAAATCACTGCCATGCAACAAGCCATATTAAGCCGTGAAAACAAAATCGCCTTTCAAGCCTACCATGACCCACTGACCAATCTAGGTAATAAAAACGAGTTAATCCGCATCACCTCGAGTTGGTTCGAAAGCAAATCTCCATTAGCAATATGCCTGATTAATATTCGTCGTATGACTGAAATCAACGGTACCTTAGGTCATGTTGTTGGCGATATGGTGATCACAGAAGTTGGCCGTCGATTAGCAAGCTTTGATGAAATAGATCTCGTCTGCCGTATTAACGGCGATGAATTTGTCCTTGCTATTGAGCACACAGAGCAAAAATCACTTACCGCATTAATAAATCATGTCCAACAAACTGTTGAAGCCAATTACTGCTATCAAGACATTTCGTTGCATTTACAAACCACTATCGGCATCAGTTTTGTTTATTACCCAAGTGATCTCGAAACACTATTACGCCAAGCCGACACCGCCTTACAGTATGCAAAGAAACATCGTCAGCATTTACAGATTTACCACCAGCAAATTGATGTTAATACCGTAGACAGACTGCAATTAGTCAACGACCTAAAACCGGCAATTGAGCAAGATGAGCTAGTGTTATTTTACCAACCTAAGCTGAACCTCAAGCTCAATAAAGTGACCCATGTAGAGGCATTGGTTCGTTGGCAACATCCGATAAGAGGCATGATCCCGCCAGATAGCTTTATTCCTATCGCTGAAAAAATGGGACAAATGAATGCTCTAACGAACTGGGTAATCAATCAAGCGCTAGACCAATACCTACTATGGCAACAACAAGGAGTTGAGCTATCCATAGCAATCAATATTTCAGCAGAGAATTTAAAGGATGATCAATTTTGCCAGCATATTTTGCAAATGATTAAAGATAAGAAAGTGCCTATCGAAGCATTAACGCTAGAGATCACCGAGGATGCCGTTGTTGCCGACCCTGAACATGCCATCAAGCAACTTACAGAGCTCAAACAGCATGGGCTTAAGCTATCAATTGATGATTATGGTACTGGCTACTCCTCTTTAGCCCAGCTAAAACAACTTCCCGTGGATGAGCTAAAAATTGACAAGTCATTTGTGCAAAACTTGATGAGCAGTGAAGATGATAAAATTATTGTCAGTTCAACCTTGCAGCTTGCCCATAACTTAGGCTTAAAAGTGGTGGCTGAAGGCATTGAAGATGAAGGTTCTCTCAAATGGTTAACCCAGAGAGGCTGTGAAATGGGCCAAGGCTTTTACTTGTCAAAACCCGTTGATGCCGAAAAGTTAACCCAATGGTTAGCACAATCAAAATACCGTTAACACGTCACTAATCCGTAATAAATAAATCAATAAGGTACGCGGATGAAATATTGGAAAAGAACAGGAAAATGGATTTGTATTTTATGTTTAGCTTGTCATTCTGCCACTGCTGCAGAACATCACTTTTCAGGCCTGATTGATGTAAGAGCCAGTTACACAGATGGCACTGAATCTTATGTCGATGGTGGCTTAGGAAAATTTCGCTTTGATGACGGCACTCAATTATCACTTTCCCAAGTTGGCCTGACCTATAAAGTGGATTGGGAAAACGCATTTTCAGCACATGTGACAGCCAATGGTTATCTTGATAATACCCGTAATGATATTGGTATTACCGAAGCATTTTTAAATTATCGCAGTTTGCCGTGGCAAAATGGCCTTAGGTTAAAAGGTCGATTAGGCTTAATGTACCCTGATATTTCTCTGGAAAATATCGCCACAGCTTGGTCGTCCCCTTATACATTAAGCTATTCGGCGATAAACAGCTGGTTAGGTGAGGAGTTTCGCCATCTTGGTGCAGAACTCACCCTTGAGCGCTTAGGAAAATTCCATAACTCAAAACATGACTTAGCCTTATCTGCAGCTTTATTCCAATATAATGATACCGCTGGCGCCATGCTCGCTTGGCATGGTTGGACACTCAGCTCCCGTCAAACCTTACTCCATGAATCCTTGCCATTAAGTAATATGCCCAGCTTAGCAGGAGGCAGTTTAGATGATCAGGCCGATGAATCAGATCCTTTTATCGAACTAGATGATCGTTTTGGTTATCACGTACATGGTCAATGGCGATTTAAAGGAAATGGCGAAGTGTCATTAGGCTATTATGATAACAATGCCAATACTCTCGTCTTTAAGAATGGCCAATATGCTTGGCTGACAAAGTTTACTCATGCTGGTGTCAAATGGCGTTTACCCTACCAAATCGAACTCATCAGCCAAATCATGTATGGCAGCACGTTGATGCAGTCACCAGAAGCTGTAGATGTGGTTAATAATGACTATCAAGCCGCCTTTGTTTTATTAACTAAACGTTGGGATAAACATCGCCTGACTATTCGAGCAGAAGATTTTGAGGTATCAGACAATGATGCCACGTTCGACGATAACAATAATGAACAAGGCAATGCCCTCACCTTGTCGTATCAATATCGTTTACAAAAAAGCTGGTTTATCCAAGCTGAATATAACCGTATAGACGCGACTCGTGATGCCAGAGTTGAACAAGGTTTACCCAAAGAGATGCTAGAGCAGCAGTGGCAATTAGCCACTAGATGGTATTTCTAACACCCAGTTGCCGCTTCATTAGCCATGGATTGGTTGTTACCGCTTTTTTACTTCATAACAAATCGTGCCTAAGTGGTTAAAAAATAATTTGAAGAACGGTTATCCATAATTAAAAAAGCAGCAACCTGCGCAATAATTAGTCCATATTTCAATTATGTAACCCTCTCATCACGCCAATCTTCCCCTCAAAGATTTAACATTCAATATAAAGCGCAATTTTTATCACAGTTCTTTTGTATTTTGTTTCAAATTAGGTAAAGTGTCTGCCAGCTTAATGTTAATAATAATCATAATAAAAGGTGAGATATGAGTGAAAATTCACACTCAGGTAACGACCTCAGTGAAGTAAAACAACTTGGGATGTGGGCATCGATTGCCAGCCTGAGTTATATTTTTTGGATCGTCGGCGGCATGGAGCTGGTTGAACGTATCGCATACTACGGTGTAAAGGCCAGTGCTGGTCTTTATGCAAAAGCCCCCACCTCTGAAGGTGGCTTAGGTATTAGCCTTAGCGATTATGGTGTGATCATCGCAATTTGGGCCTTCATGCAAACCTTCATACCTGTCTTTACGGGCGGCATATCAGATCGCGTTGGTTACAAAGAAACCATTTTTGCCTCTACGATAATTAAAATCGCTGGCTATCTTGTCATGGCTTTCTTCCCAAGCTTTTATGGTTTCCTCTTTGGCGCCATTTTGCTGGCGGCGGGTACAGGTATTTTTAAACCGGGTATTCAAGGTACCTTAGTGCTATCCACTGGCAGACAAAACACCTCAATGGCTTGGGGTATATTCTACCAAGTTGTTAATATTGGTGGGTTCTTAGGTCCGCTAGTTGCTGTGCATATGCGCCAATTATCTTGGGATAATGTGTTTTATGCCTGTGCAGCCATTATCTCGTTAAACTTTTTATTTCTATTAGCTTATAAAGAGCCAGGAAAAGAAGAACGTCTTGAGCGAAATCGTAAAATTAAATCTGGCGAAATTAAACAAGAAGCCCTATGGCGTGATGCCTTAAACGAGCTTAAAAAACCAGTGGTGATTTACTACATGCTAGTGTTTGCTGGTTTCTGGTTCTTGTTCAATGCCTTATTTGATGTATTGCCTATTCATATTGCAGAGTGGGTCGATACCAGTGTGATTGTGACCTCGCTATTTGGCCCCGACGGCACATCTAATGGCTTTTTCCAATTCTGGTTAGGCCTAGATAACACAGGTACTAAGGTCATGCCAGAAGGCATGCTTAACCTCAATGCTGGTATGATTATGACCAGTTGTTTTTTGGTGGCTGCGCTTACTGCTAAATACCGTATTACCACAGCAATGCTAGGTGGTTGTTTGCTGAGTATCCTCGCATTTGTATTTATAGGTGCAACTAATGCGGCATGGATGATTGTACTAGCCATTGCTATGTTCTCTTTCGGTGAAATGATGATTAGCCCGAAGAAAAACGAGTTCATGGGTAATATTGCCCCTGAAGGCAAAAAAGCGATGTACTTAGGTTTTGTGATGTTACCGCAAGGGATTGGCTGGACACTTGAAGGCTACTTTGGCCCTAAGTTATATGAAATGTACGCATCAAAAGAAGTATTTTCACTTCAACTCCTTGCTGAGCGAGGCATGGATGCTGCTACAATTGGCGCTATTCCACAAGGTGAAGCCTTTAGTACTTTAGTAACTTTCACAGGTGAACCTGCTCAAGAACTCACTACCTTGCTGTATAACACCCATAACATTGGTATGGCGTGGTATATCATCGCTGCCATCGGCACTATTTCAGCAGTAGGTATTTTCCTTTACGGTAAATGGTTATACAAATTACAACAAAGCTAATACCAAACTCTGCATGTTAATAGTAAAAAGCTGACTATGATGTCAGCTTTTTTATGGGGCAAGTGTTATTAAAGTAGTGTAAAAATTCAAGGTCGTACTTCATGACGCTACACGTTAAACTCTTCACTCTGAACTATTTGAATTCGCGATTGCATTGTTAACCCTTTTCTAAGCAATAAAACATAAAAAGGAGCCCTAAGGCTCCTTTAATCATTATGCTAATCACAAAAAGTTATCGTAACCTTTTTAGCATGCTAATAAACCGAAAAGTCATTAATGACTTGTTCCACTATGCATCACGTCAACACCATAGGTTTTACCTTCGGCATGACACGTTGAACAAGACTCAATCGGTAAATCGACCACTGAACCAGGTTCATCCTGTACATAAGCGCCATTACTCTTGAAGTGAGCTAATGCAGAGGCACTCACGTGACAACTACGACAAGCTTCAGAGATTGGCGAGATGAAACCAGCATCAGTTTCGACAGAGCGTTTACCTGATGTTAATCCACCATCTGCAGCAAATACGGTGCTATCTTCTTTATGGCAAGCCTGACAGTTATTTAACATTGCAGAGTACCCATTAAGATTGCCTTCAGCATCACGGTATACAGCAGGTTCACCATCCCAGTAGCCAGCATGGAATCTATGAGCAACAGTAACGAGGTCTCGGTTAGCAAAAGATAAACCTTCAACGACATCCCATATTGCATTGCCATCAGCATCTACTTCGTCAGTTTTATACGATGCTGTAGGGTGATAAGTAGGAGAACCACCTAAGTTTTCGCTATGACAATAAGCACATTGTGTGAACTCAGTGACACCGTGAGTGCTTTTAATATGCGTTAAGTTACCATGACAATCATTACACTTAGCTTCACTAATTGAAGTACGATCTGCATCAGCGATACGCATCTCAACAATATCTGCATCAGGCGTTAGGTTAAAGTACTTAGTCTCAGCCAGATTCGCCACGCCCATTTCAACAATATTGCCATCATCATCTTGGGTACACTCGACAATTTCACTTCCTGAGCCGCATAATTGCACTTCAGCCGTTGCGTAAATTGGACCAACTAATAAATCAGTCGCAAATTCAGCTTCGTTAACGACTACGCCATCAGAACTCATCACGCCACCAACGAAGTCCATTTTAAATCCACCATCGGCACCGTAGCCATGTGACACAGCGCCTGTATCTGCATCTAACGTGCCGATTAATAAACCACGACCTGCATTAGTCATATAATCTGTAATTGACGCATAGGTTGCAGCATCAAGTAAGGAGCCGTTCATGCTCACTTCTGACGTAACGACTAACGTAGACATCCCAGCAGTTGCAGAAGCTTCTACTTCTACTGATTGAATATCAATAATAAACTTATCAGCTAACTCATCTCTGCCGCCAACACCATGAGCTTGCATAGGGCTTAAACTGCCCGCACCATGACAACCTGAACATGAAGCATCACTTTCAGGCACAATTCCTAAGTGACCTTCACCAGTTTCAAAATCGACATTGGTATGGCAAGACACACAGGCTTCTGCATAAACATTGTCATTCCACTGAGTACCGTTGTCGTGACATGTTGTACATTCATTCAACTCTGCAGGGAAGGCAATTTCAGAGAACATCTCTTTAGCTGCACCTTCTAGATTATCAATATGATGACCAGCGTGAATGGTGTGGATCATGGCATTAAAGTTAAGGTTATAACCTAAGGCTTCCGCTTCTTCATCCGTCACTGGATAAGAAGGGTTATGACAAGACACACAGTTTTCTACTTTTTGATAATTATGGTGCGCGCTAAGATCAGCGATACGTGAATCAGTATCTTCATAACCATCTAACTGGCCGTGACATTTAATACATGCCGCATTTGAAACAGAGTCTTTCTCTGAAATTGCGATTTCATTAGTCGCAGGAATAAAGTCAATTGGGGTAGAAAGCAGTTTATCTGAAACCGATGTGCCAGAACTATCGACAATATTATAAGTTCGAACCATGACACGATGAAGACTATTAGCATCCCCATTTTCTAAGACAATAGGCGCATTACCATCATGCTCCCAAGTCCCGGTATATGTACCAGGATTGGCTTCATCTTCAACGAGAGTACAGGCATCTACCTCTGTTCCCCATGAATCTGCTTTGCCCGTAGGCGTACAATACATGCTGTAGCTAAAATCATTTGCTAAACCATTACTTTCCCAAACGAGAGGTGCACCGGTATCAGTCATATTTTCCGTTTGGTTAGCCACATAAATAGCCACTTGCTCTAAACCAGTAAAAGGTAAAGATTCACCTGCTGAATTTTTACCTGTGGCAGTAAATTTAACAGAAAATTCTTCGCTCCCCACTACAACGATATCTTCTGGTGCAACCGTTAATATAAAGTCTGCTGCAGATTCTACTGTTGAAACAACATTACCCGCAGGTGTACCCGGTTCACCTGGTGCCCCTGGCTCACCCGGAGCCCCATCTTGGCCATCTTCACCATCACTGCATCCCACTAACCCGATAACAGCCATCAACGCTGTTGCGAGTATTGTTCTCTTATAAGTTCTCATTATCGTATCCCTTTATTTTAGGTATTTGATTCTGCCGTGGCAGTGATTCCAATATAAAAGACAGCCTGTAATATGTATTAAACTTGTGTGGTAATTGTGATTGAAATTTAAAGATTCTTAGCTAAAAATTGCACAATTCGAGCTTAGCAATTTCGCTATGTAAAACTCACATAACTTATTGCTTTTATTTGATAGTTTGAGTTCAATTTATGATATTTACAATTTTATAATCAGCAAAACTGGGAAGAAAACAAAGTAACAAAATGATGGGTAATAGGTACTATCGTCTGAGTAGGAATAAACTTATTTAAACACGGTAAACAAACTCAAAAACCAGACTTAATTTGAAGGATAAAAAAGAAGCCTTTCGGCTTCATTTTAGGCGTTTATTTCGAGAAGCTATGCGTTACAAACTGATCAAATACTTCACTGAGTCCAATATAATTTCTCTGCTATTTTCACAGTAACGTCTATAAGGCGATGAACGTTCAATAATGTTGTACTCAGGGGATAAACATTTACCCACCAATTTTTGTCTTTCAAAAGCGGGGAGCTTTTCTACACGTATATCGTCTAAGCTACCCAATACTTTGGATTCAGCAGTCGACATAAAACTGAAGCTTCTCATCGTCAATAGATGACAAAACCACTCTGAAACTGAAGTCACCCGACTGATGCTTGGTGGTTCGATACCCGATTGACGACAATAGATTTCAAACGGATCTAATTTGTCATTAAACCCCTTTCCTTCAAGAATCAAAAACGGATAGTTGCTAATTTCTTCTAAATCAATATAACCGCTGTTCCAAATAGGGTGATTTCGCCGAGCAGCAATAGAAGTAGAAGTAGAAATACCAATAACTTGAGACTCTAATTCAGTCACACAAGCCCCGCCAAAATTAATCCCGAGGTCGATATCACCTTGATGAATTTTCTCTTCTGAGTATTCGTTCCATAAATGAAGCCTCACTTTACCCAATTTATCCATCACCTCTTCACGGCCTAAAGACAAAGCCAGCGAATTAATAATGATAGGAGTGACAGCAATATTGAGGACTTTAGAAGAATTGGTTTTATTCCCTGCACAAACAATTCTTTCTATATTTGAGGCAGATTCACAAAATTCGCAGATGGGTTGATAAAGGTGCTCAGCTAACGCGGTAGGTTTTAAACCTTGCTGGCGACGATAAAACAACTCGTCGTCAAAGGTCAGCCTAAGTGCTGTGAGGCAGCGACTAATTTTAGGCGCTGAAACGCCAAGCTCTTTTGCAGCAAGATTGGCAAACCCCGTTTCATAGATAATTTTGAAAACCAATAAACTGAATACATCAAGTTCGCTAATTTTTTTTAGTGCTTTTATATCCATGTTATTGCCTGTTTAAATTTCATCCAGCCAAAACATTAGCACTAATATTTACAAAGTATATTGATCCAGTGCAGACTTATTAATCTTGAATCTGCTCATATCTATCTAAATTATTTCATTAAAATCTCTTCCTCAGTTAAATGACGAAATTTTCCACATTCGAGTTGAGTATCTAATTTGATACTACCTATCGACTCACGATGTAATGCCAAAACAGGATTTCTAAAGCGCCCAAACATACGCTTTATTTGATGATACTTACCTTCTTGTAAAGTCACCCTAGCTTGAAAAGTCGATAGAATTTCTAATTTTGCTGGCTTGGTGACTATATCTTCATATCCAAAATGCATCCCCTGTAAAAAACCAGCAATATAGCTTTCATCAAGTGGATTTGCTAACGTCACCAAGTATTGCTTATTAACCTTAGTATCAGGTGCCATCAGCATTTCAGACCAACGGCTATCGTTGGTAATTAATAGTAATCCAGTCGAATGTAAATCTAGGCGACCTGCAATATGCATCAAATCCAGATCGATATTGTCAAGTAATGACAAAGCAGTGGGATGGATACGGTCTTTAGTTGCGCTGACGACACCATCAGGCTTATTTAACATATAGTATTGCCGTGTATGATGTTGTAACCACTCACCATCAAAGCGTATATGAGTAAATTCATCAATTTGTAAATCGACTGACTTACAAATTTCACCATCCACTTCAATGCGATTATCAAGTAATAACAGCCTGACAGCTTTCTTAGAAATTTGCAGCTTTTGAGCAAAAAATTGATCTAACCGACTTCGCTTACTTCGCATTTTATAATTTATTCTCAATTAACTAATTAAAAGAATTAACTTATTCCGATTCATTTAGTTACTTCGTTTGAGTTAACAAACCAAATCGAATACCCTGTTTAAAGGCAAAACAATAAAGGAGTAACATGTCTTTGCAACCAGCTTATCCGATTTTACAGCCAGAAATGAGCATTGTAGACCTAAAACAATCCATTACTGAGTTTGATACCTGGTTAGAACAACAAATAAATAGTTGTTCTATCGCAGAAATACTGCAGCATCGAGCGCAGTTTTTCGACATTTTACTAAATCACCTTTGGCAAGCTACCCCGTTTGAAACCAGCACCATTTCCTTAAATGCAGTGGGTGGTTATGGGCGTAAAACACTTCACCCTTTTTCTGATATTGATATTTGCATTATCCATGACAGTGACTTATCAGCACATGACGCAAACTCCTTAAGCCATTTTTTAACTCAATTATGGGATTTAGGGTTAGATTTGGGCCATGCAGTAAGACGACTTGATGATACTTTTAAAGCCTGCGCAGAAGATGTCACTATTGCGACAACACTGCTAGAAATTAGACATATCTGTGGCCACGAGAATCACCAACACCAAGTTCTGAGTAAGCTTTATGGCGAAACAATTTGGTCAAGTGAAGCATTTTTTGATGCTAAATATGATGAACAAAAAGTGCGACACAATAAGGCGCAAGGCACCGCATTTAATATTGAGCCCAATTTAAAAAACAGTCCCGGTGGCATGAGGGATATTCAAACCATTACCTGGATTGCTCGTAAGCATTTCTCTATTGATGGTTTAAAAGATCTACGCCGACTTAAATTTTTAACTGACGATGAATACGCTGAGTTTATGGAGTGTCAAAACTTCATCTGGCGTGTCCGTTTTGCTTTGCATCAAGCCTCTAACCGCTCTGAAAATCGATTATTACTCCAGCACCAAGCTGAAGTTGCACGTCTGCAAGGTTTTGGCGATAGCGGTAATATCGCCATTGAAAAAATGATGCGCCAATTATTTAGAGCCATGAAACGTATTCGTGAGCTAAATCTAATGTTAATGGCTTATTTCGAACGTGAAATTGTGCCACAAAAAACACCTGTGATAATTGAGATAAATGAAAACTTCCAAATTTATAATGGGCAAATTCACGCTCAAAACCAAGACGTTTTTATTGATCGTACCCAAATCATGTCGATGTTTACCTTTATTGCCATTTATCACGAGCAAGTAACAGGTATCACCCCAGAAACATTACGACTATTGCGCCAAGTGCGACGAAGACTAATGGGTGACTTGCAAGATTATCAGGTTTGCCGAGAGTTATTTGTTAGCTTATTTAAGCACCCTCATGGAATGGGTCTGGCAATAACCTTAATGCATCAGCACGGTATTTTAGCCTCCTACTTACCTCAATGGCGTGAAGTCGTAGGTCAAATGCAGTTTGATTTATTCCATGCATATACAGTAGATGAGCATACTCATAAGCTACTGAAAAAAATATATGGCTTAACTCAAGATGAAGTGCCAGCAGATCAAAAACTGGCTGCTGATATTTTTGAACGTTTTCAAGCGAAAGAATCCATATTATTTGCAGCGTTATTCCATGACTTAGCAAAAGGTCGTGGCGGTGATCATAGTGAGCTTGGCGCAGTAGATGCCAAACTATTCGCAAAGTTTCACGGGTTAAAAACCTCACAACAGCAATTAATCAGCTGGTTAGTTGAGCAACATTTATTAATGTCTATTACGTCTCAACGAATGGATATACACGACCCAGAAGTGGTTAAAACCTTTGCAAAATCAGTTGGTAGTATTACAAAACTTGATGCACTATATTGCCTCACAGTTGCAGATATCCAAGCAACCAATGACGATTTATGGAATGACTGGAAAGCAAGCTTACTTACCGACCTGTATTTTGCAACGCGAAAAGCGCTCAGAAATGGCTTAGAAAATGTGTTGCAATTAAGAACCCTCGTCAGAGAGCACAAACAAGATGCTTTAGGCATTATTAGTCCTAGTGAAGCTCAACTTACTGAAATAAATACCTTGTGGAAACGGTTACCGTTATCATTCTTTAGTAATGCAATTCCAAGTGAAATCGCTAAATACAGTCTAGGTATTCTAAGCCACGAACAAGAAAATCATCCTGATGATCACTCACTCATCATACTTGATGACAGTAGCGTTAAAGGCTGTAGTGATGTGTTTGTTTACACCAAAGACAGACCTGGATTATTTATTTCATTATTTAACACACTGTCGACACTAAAAATTTCCGTTAACCAAGCTCAAATATCTAAAACCAAAGACGGATATGTTGTTGAAGCATTTAAAGTGCTCGATTTTGATGGCAAACCTATTTTTAGTGCCCAACGCCGTAAACAAGTCATTAAAAAATTACGTCAGGTACTCGATGACAATATGTCACCGCCTAAAACTCGACCTTCTCGCCATACCAAAAACTTTGATAATAAACCCACGATTGAGTTTATTCATTCTAAGAAGGCCGACCGCACACTAGTGCATGTACTGGCATTAGAAACCCATGAATTTATGGGACAAATTGCCAGTGCCTTTAGAGCACTCGATCTCAACATTCATTCAGCAGCAATTAGTACTGTGGGCGAACGTGCGGATAATGTATTTGCATTATCTAATCAACATGGCGCACAGTTAACTGAATTGGAGCAAGCTGAACTGCAGGAAAAATTAGTCAAATCGATCACTTCAACATTATAATTGCCCTATCTTTGTTGTATTAGAGCCTTATATGTCTGAAAGTCATAATCAAACTGAAGCCAGTACTATTAATAATGTTGCTGAAACCGATGACACCAATACCGTCGGTTTCAGTTACATTAAAGAATATATCCTTGATAAATCTCATTTTGAAGAAACCTACGACCAATCTGTCGAAGTTAACTTAAGTCCCAAACGGTATCTCAAAGCGATCGCTTTTACTGTTGCAGGATTTTTAATGACATTCACCGATGTGACACCTTATCTTGCCTACTTTTTTATTGGTTTAGGTGGCGTTGAAGCATTACAGGTTCGCTTTAATCGCGCATGGTGGCTAATGAGACAAATGATCAGTAAGTCGGCCAACAATCCCGTTACTATTACGATTAATGAGCAGGGAATACATTCTAAATCTAACTATATTGATCACCTTCTTCCTTGGACAGATATCTGTCGTGCTAAAGAGACCGATGAAGGCTTCTTATTAACCACTCAATCATTAAAGCATTACATTTCTAAGCGTTGCTTAAATGATGCTGCCATAGCGTTTATTAATCTAAAACTGAACTAAAACCATTTTAAGCTGACTAAATAACGTACAAGGCTACCTATGAGCGTAACGAGGTTAAGTCATTAGTAAATTTAAGTGGATAAATACTTCACATTATTTGTCCACATTTTAATGAGTTAACCATGAAAAAAGATGTCACAGTGGCCTTAAACCAATAATAAGTTCTCAAAGGACAACACATGAAAAAGCCAGCTTTTTATACATTCATTTCATTATCACTCATAGTGAGTTCAGCCAGTTTAGCCAATAATACGCAAGCGCCAATTGATATTGTTAATTCACTTACTGTCGCCTGTGAAACAACAGCAACAGAAGAACAAGTGGATAAAAACGAAAGGCAACAGTTTGTATCTGATTGCATCAATGCTCAACTGATTGAAATGGGCTATCAACGCCAACGTCAGCTAGCAAAAACAGATGAGACAAAAGAAAACATTTAACCTGTAAAAACATTGATATAGCCAAAAACAAACCAACACACAACCTAAACAACACCAAGCAAACATAAGTATCAGTTTGTATCAAATCAATTAAACAAATTTTTCATTGATTAAATAGGTGTTAAAGTGGCACCTATTCATCGGTTTAATTGATAAATATAGGTTGTTTGTTTTTGATGTATCGATTATTTTTTGCCTTATTTGTATCACAATTCATTCTTTTTCCTGCCATTGCGGATGAACCTTGTCAACTTGACGGTGATTGCGTTGTTGTAGGTGAATGGGATATTAGTGTTGCAGTTGGCTATGGCAATAAAACTAATCCTATTGCCAATTACGACGACATTCCATTATATGTAATACCATCAATAGCTTACTATGGTGAAAGCTGGTTTTTTGACAACTTTAATTTTGGCTATACCCTAACAGAACAAGAAACCTTTACCATCAACTTAGCAACAAGCTATAGCGATGAACGCGCTTTTTTTTATCGCTGGGATCCTTCTAATATCTTTCTTCCTCAATCTGCTAATACTGACCCAGTTTCTTCTCTACCTAATATTGGAGGGTTTGGAGTACAGAGTGTTGAGCAACCCGTTGTTTTAAATGAACTTGAAAGTCGAAACTTCACCGTATATGGTGGTGCTGAATTATTTTGGTATGGCCAGTTTGGCGTGCTGAAAATCGCAGCCGCTCATGACTTACTGAATGTCCATAACGGGCAAGAAGTAAATATTAGCTGGAACTATTCTTTAGCTGTGAGTGATTGGCGTTTTGATCTCACTCTAGAAACTGAATGGAAAAGCGCTGAAGTCATTGATTATTACTATGGTATTCGCCCCAGTGAAAATGCATACTGGAGTGAACAATACCAACCAAGTTCAGGCTGGAATAAAGCAATAGAATTAACAACGCGATACCGTATATCAGAGCGTTGGGACTTATTATTAGCTTTGCGCCATGCTCTACTTGCAGATGAAATTATAGACAGCCCAATAATAAATGAAGATTACTCCAACTCCTATTTTGCAGGAGCTGCATATAGGTTCTAACCTTGTTCCTCAAAGAACATAAGGTCTATCACCTTTTCGGTATATTAATACTGATTTTTAGTGCTTTCTTTGCCAAAGCTGATACGCTTATCGGGCAAGCACAGCTTTCGGCTACGCCTCGTTTATGTCTTATTGATGCAAATGATAGTATTTGTGAAATTGACATTGAGCTAAATTGGCAGGTCGAAAACGAACAATTGGTTTGTATCCAGTCAAATTACCAACCTATTGCTCGCTGGTGTAGTGATTCAACTGATGAACACTCGTTGCAAATATCAGTAAGTACAAATGAAGATATTCATTTTGTCTTAATAAATAAAAGCAATAATAATGAACTGGCGGAAGTAATCCTAAAAGTCACAAAAACGTCTGAACCCAAAATTCGACGACGTTACCGAAACCCTTGGAGTTTATTTTAATGGCAACCCCCCCATCAACTCATAGAGTTTTATTGGTTGAAGATGATATTCGTCTTGCCAATTTGATTGTGGACTATTTAAAGTCACACGATATGCACGTTGAAGTTGAGCGACGTGGCGATACCGTTCTAACACGATTAATTAGTTACAAGCCTGATATTATTTTACTGGATATCATGCTACCTGGACTTGATGGATTAAGCCTTTGTGAAAAATTACCTGACTATTTTGCAGGTCCAATTTTATTAATGAGCGCATTAGGCTCACCTGAAGATCAAATCAAAGGATTAGAATTGGGTGCAGACGACTACGTAGTTAAGCCTGTTGACCCTAGTTTATTAGTAGCTAGAATCAATAACTTACTTCGCCGTCAGGCACAGCCTTCAAAACCTGAGTCACACTGTTTAAGTTTTGGTAAATTAAGTATTGATCCTCATACTCAAGCTATTCGCTTGGGGAATACGGAAGTAGACCTAACTAGCCATGAATTTGAGTTATTATGGTTATTAGCCTCACAAGCGGGCCAAGTGTTGAGTCGTCAATACATTTACCAATACCTGCTTAATATTGACTTTGATGGTAAAGATAGAAAAATCGATGTCCGTATTTCGCGTTTGCGTAAAAAGCTAGGCGACAGTATTGAGACACCATTCAGAATTAAAACTGTTTGGGGACAAGGTTATTTATTCGCGCCGGAAGCGTGGAATAACTAATCGAGTTATAGAAGACTTTGAAAAGACTCTTCATCAGCCTATACCTATTATTAAGCTTAAGCTTTTTAGGTATAGGCTGGACTTTAGATAGCCTCTGGCAACAACAAGTCGACGATCACGACAACATAGACTCGCCTTTAATTGCTTTTGCCCTTCTATTGGCGCAACAACCTAAAGCTGATCGACAACAGCAGCTAGAAGCGATCATCGAAAAATACCCATACCCCTTACAACTATTTGAAAAACATGAAATAGCACTCAGTGCTGAAGTGGTGTTCTCTGACAATCAAATCATTACCACCACAGCAGATAAAGATCATGAACTGCAATTCATTGCTGTAGGCGATCAAGTCCTGATGGCAGGGCCTGTGGATGTTGACCCGAGGGGCCAGCTTAGAAACTTGTTCACCATTTTCTTTTATTTATTACTCGCATTTGTTGCGCTAATTTGGGTTTGGCCTTTATCAAAAGACCTTAAAACATTAAAAAAAGCGACCCAAAACTTTGGTGAGGCCAAGTGGAACACTCGCATCGAACTTAATGCAGGTTCACAGGTTGCACCACTGGCCAATACATTCAATGATATGGCAAAACATATCAGTGACTTAATTGAGAACCAGAAACACCTATCCAATGCTGTATCGCACGAGATAAGAACCCCTTTAGCGAGATTAAAGTTTGCTTTAGCGCTTCTACCTCAATACTGCCTTCCTAAAAGTGATGCAGAGCGCAGACAAGCTTTTCTAGATGAAATGCAGTTAGACATAAAAGAAATGGAAACCTTACTGCAAGAGCTATTAACCTATGCAAGCCTTGAGGTTCAACTAGAGCCGACATTAGAAAAATGCGAACTAGTGAGTCTTACAGAGGATCTCGTCAGCCGCCTGCAGCCATTGAATGAGAAACCTATTCACTTTCATCACTCGATGAATAACATGGGTATTATGGCGGAAACATCGCTTGTCGAGCGAGCGATTCAGAACCTAGTGACAAACGCACAACGATACGCCAACACCGATATTCATATCTATCTAAGTTATGATGAAAGGCAAGTCTATTTAGCGGTAGTCAATGATGGTGAAGCTATCCCAGAAGAAGATCAGCCTAAACTTTTTGAGCCATTTTATCGTAGTAAATCTCAACATAAAGGCAATAAAGGACACGGATTAGGCTTAGCGATTATTAAACGAATAATGCAGCGCCATAAAGGACAAGTGAAGTTAGAAAGTGACCACAAGGCCACGACTTTTACGTTAATATGGCCAAGGTAAATCCAACACCTTAGCGAGTTTAATCTAACGAAAAATCCCCAAAATCAAGGTCATCATCTGGCTTTTCATCAAAATCAAATTGAGGGTTAACTTCGGCTTGCTGCTGTTTTACCGCTATTTGATGCGCTTTATATTTTGCATATTGCCTACGACGTTTACGCTGTATACATAAGCGAATAATATTGTGCTTTTGCGCGTCACTAAAATGAAGCCAGTTAAAACGTTCATCTCGGTTTCTTAAGCAGCCCACACAATATCCGCGCGCATCTGTTTGACACACACCTATACACGGACTGGGTACCGACAGAAAACTGAGTTGCTCCATAACCTCTTTCGTATTGCACAATAATCATTCTAACTTAGCATTAAATAAGCAGATTGCCATATAACTAAACAATTATTCATCAATTAATCAGTAGCATGCCATCGCTAACATTGGTTAAAGCACTGAATTTGCATTAAGCTAACAGTAAGTTTATGAACAAACTGCCGTTAAATTAATAACTACATTGTGCTTAAAACATTTCATTAAAGCATGAGTTGCAGTCTGAAACGTTCGAATTAATGGAGAGTCTATGTTTTATCGATATATGATGTTATTTACCATGCTACTGTGTCTTGGGGCTTGCCAAAGCACCAATGTTCAGTCTGATTATGATACCAAGTATGATTTCTCTGATCTAAAAACGTTCCATTTCATTGATACGCCAGATCAAGGCGATCCACTAAGCGCTGAACGCATTCGTGCAAATATTCTTTCTACTCTCACAGCTAAGGGGTTTGTTGAACAACAAGAAAACAGCGATTTTACTGTTAGTTATGGCTTTTTAACCAAAGATAAACCTAAAAGCTCTGGGTTATCGATTGGTTTAGGTACTGGCACCAGTGGGAGCCACGGTGGTGTCGGTGTGGGCACCAGTATGGGGATCCCAATCGGTAGTGACAGTGCGAAAATCCAAGTTATTCAAGTAGATATCATCGATGCAAAAGAGAACCGCCTTATCTGGCGTGGAACAGATGAGTTTGATTTTGAATCTGGCGGCGACGAGAAAGTCGTAGAAACCAGTAAAACCATCACCAATATACTGGCCTTATTCCCCCCTAGCCCTAAGGTTAACTAAGCAGCCAAAGTGTTAAAACAACTTCAAGGTACTTAATCAAAAACAAAAAGTCCGCATAGTGCGGACTTTTATTTTACTGCTATAAGGTTAGCTCGTAACTATCCATTATTGTGCTTATTCATTATGGCGCTAGTTTCATTATCGTCACTATTTACTAATACCATGATTGACTACTACTATCGTCAGTATCAGAAAAATAGCGATTAATGACCTTCAGCAAACAAGTAGTTCAACCAACCTTGCATACGCAGTAATACTTTACGAATGATCGATACATGAGTGAAATGCTCAGTATAAATGGCCGATTGCCCAGCGACACCCGCAGGTAATGTTCTAAGCAATTCATTTTCATCGTCAAGCTCAATCAATACCAGAGCACGACCACGCTGGAACAATTGATTAGAAGACCGAAGTGCCCCGCCAAACTGTAACTCACCTTCAGCCATTGCTGGTAACACCTTAGCTACTCGGCCTTTATGAACAACCCCTGGCATTGCATCTAAAATAATTTCAGCTTCATCACCCTCTTTAAGACGTAATAATGAGTTTTGCCAAAACGCACCAGCAAAGTATCTATCTTCATCAGGTATAAACGTCATCGCAGGCCTAAGGGGAATAGGCACTGCCATTACACCAGGACGAAGAGCCATTTGAGTCACAACACCGTCAACGGGTGCACGTACCTCTGTACTGTCTAAATTAAATTGCGCCTCTTCTAGTTGCGCTTGAATAACCGCAACATCGGTATTCACTCCATCAATATTAGATTGATAAGCCAATCGATAGCGAATTTCTTCTGCTTCAGCGGCTTTAAACTGTGCTTCAGCAGATAAATATGACTGGCGTTTGTTATCGAGTTCAATTTCTGAGAATGGCGAGTTTTTACCACCTTTTCGCTTACCTTCATCATAACGTTCAAAAGCTGATTTCGCTCTATCGCGATTAGCTTCTGCTTGAGTTACACGAGCAATAGCACTATCCCAAGATGCTTTTAATTGCGGTACTGCTTGCTTAGCATCTTCTAGTGCAGCTTGCTTTTGTTTAACCGCAGCAATAAATGGTGTCGGGTCTATTTTAAATAAAACATCGCCTTTCTTCACTGGAATATTAGGCTTCACATTCACTTCAACCACTAATCCACGTACAGCAGGGTTGATTGGAATAGATACAAAGTACTCACGTGCAAAACGAGTATAAGGATGGTTATAGTTCATTAAGATAAGCAGTGTACCAATTAACACAATACCGCCTAATACTGCTGTCGGTACTGTCCATTTGGTTAATGGGATCTTAAATATCTTGAATATTGCTACACAAAACGCGGTGTAAGTTAAAATCAGTAGTAGATCCATGATTACACCTCTTGCTTAGGTTGTTGTTCTGGCGTGTTTTCTGAAACCTTGTCAGTTTTTAGCGTCTCAATAGAGGCTAAGCGCTGATTTAAATCTTCAACCTTTTCCATTAACTCGCGTACCTCACCTTCAAGAATTAACTCTCGCTTTTTACCATTACTAAATCCCCAGCCTCTATCTTCACGATACAAGGTTGCCCAAATCCATAAAAATGGCCAAATAGCATGCATGGTAAAAAGACTCACCCAACCCGCTATATGCAATGCATCCTGCTGAGGGTGATTACGTTTCTTGGCAATTTCATAGGGAATATCATGAATTGCAATCACACCGTAAAAAATCACTAGCGCTACAAAAAACAGCAGCCCTAATGCAAAATAATCCAAAAACATATGACTCTCCTATCGACTCATAGCCAGAAAACCAACCAGTATTGTTTTAAGTTAACCTCACCAATTCGCAACCAATTAGCGCAACACAAACACAACCTCAAGATAACACATGAATATCAATAAAATAACTATAAAACACTGTTTATTCGTTAAAAAAATAACTCTTTTCACGTGATCTTTTACACATTTATAGGCTTTGCTAATCAATCAAGTTTGAATACAAGTTAACATTCTGCAGCAAACTCCCTACAGGCTTCCTAGAAGGTAAAACAATGAACGCGAAGACCCCATTAGATTTTGGTACTGCCGGTACTGAAGGTGCGATTAAAGCTATGCTGCTAGGATGTGGTGAACTAGGCAAAGAGGTAGCAATTGAGCTACAACGATACGGAATAGAAGTGATTGGTGTAGACCGTTACCCTAACGCACCAGCCATGCAAGTGGCACACCGAAGTCATGTGGTAAATATGTTGGATGAAGTGGCGTTAAAAGCTGTCATTGAGCTAGAAAAGCCTCATCTAGTCATTCCAGAAATTGAAGCTATTGCTACTCAAGCTTTAGTGGAACTTGAAGCCACTGGTATTAATATCATCCCTACAGCCAAAGCAACGCAGCTGACGATGGATCGAGAAGGGATCAGACGTTTAGCAGCTGAAACCTTAGGTATCCCGACTTCACCTTATTATTTTTGCGATACCTTAGCTGAATTTACTAAAGCAATTGAAGATATTGGCTTGCCTTGCGTGGTAAAACCCGTCATGAGTTCATCAGGCAAAGGCCAAAGTGTGATCAAATCAGCACAGCAAATTGAACAAGCTTGGCAATATGCTCAAGAAGGCGGCCGTGCAGGCGGTGGGCGCGTCATTGTCGAGGGCTTTGTGGATTTTGACTATGAAATTACCTTACTCACCATCAGTGCAGTCAACGGTATTCATTATTGTGCCCCAATTGGTCATCGACAAGAAGACGGCGATTACCGTGAATCATGGCAACCGCAAGCCATGTCAGCCATTGCATTAGCAAAATCGCAAGAAATCGGCCAAGCGGTAGTCAAGGCATTAGGCGGTTTCGGCTTATTTGGCGTTGAATTATTCATTAAAGGCGATGATGTGTATTTTTCAGAAGTATCTCCTCGTCCACACGATACCGGACTGGTGACGTTAATTAGCCAAGATGAATCAGAATTTGCGCTACATGTACGTGCGATTTTGGGCTTACCTATTACGCAAATTAAGCAACATGGTTCGAGTGCTTCTGCAGTCATTTTAGCTGAAGGTAGCTCAGATAATATTCGCTACCAAGGCGTTGCCAACGCATTAGTTGAGCCAGATACTCAAGTTAAGTTATTTGGTAAGCCAGATATCGACGGCCGCAGAAGATTAGGCGTTGCATTAGCTAGAGATACCGATATTGATTTAGCAATAGCTAAAGCTAAACGAGCAGCTGCAAAAGTAAACGTGATTACCTAGGGCTTGACGACTTATGGCCTCTCTCTTGCCGACATTGAGCTTACTGGCATTAACTAAGTGACATTAGCTAAATGACGGTAGCTTTAAAATTAAAAAAGCCTAACATCTGTTGTTAGGCTTTTTTTATGATTGTTGGTTATCACTACATTTTGCAGACTGTGTTAATTTATCCAGCAAAGTCTAGTTAACTTGATGGCAAGGCTTACCCTGTAAAAATTGCTCTATGTTATTAACTGCTATTGTTAACAGGTTTTGTCTTGCTTCTATCGTCGCCCAAGCAATATGCGGAGTAATGACAATATTGTTAGCTGATAACAAGGGGTTATCTTTTGCTGGGGGTTCAGTCGAAAGCACATCCACAGCGGCAAATAACTTACGCTGATTTAGTGCTAATGCCAGTGCATCCTCATCAATCAATCCGCCTCTAGCTGTGTTGACTAATAACGCACCAGGTTTTAACAAACCTAAACTCTGACTGTTAATGAGTTTATCTGTCGTCTCATTTAGCGGGCAATGCAATGAAACAATATCAGCTTGAGTCAGTAATACCTCTAAGGGCTGCCAACTTACATTAAGAGGTAAATTGGTTTTCTTTGAGCCACTAGTAATAATGACGTTCATATTGAATGCTAAGGCCAATGTAGCAACCTGTTGACCAATATCCCCATAACCCACAATGCCAATGGTTTTGCCTTTTAGTGACATTAATGGTGATAAGGTAAAACAAAAATCTCTCGCATTCGACCATTGACCTTGCTTAACCGCCTCATCATGCAAAGACACTTGCTGGCTATGCTGCAAAATAAGAGCAAACACCATTTGCGCAACTGCATCAGGACCGTATGCTGGCACATTCGTCACAACGATATTACGGGAACTGGCCGCAGTCATATCAACGACATTGGTTCCTGTTGCCGTCACACCGATATATTTAAGCTTTGGGCAATGCTCAATAACCTTGTTCGTTATAACGGCTTTATTGGTTAGTATTATATCGGCATCACGACTTCGAGAAATGATTTGATCATGTTCAGTGTGCTCAAACACCTCTATATCCCCGAACTGTGAAAGCGCATCCCAACTTAGGTCGCCTGGGTTAAGCGTATAACCATCAAGCACTACAATTTTCATACTCGCTCACCCACCTATAATTTACAGTGCTTGAATTTAACCGTGCTAAAAAGCGTTTTTAGAATCTAACCTCTAAACCCACATTCGCTTGCCCTTGCCACATAACATCTCCCGAAATATGCCAAAGACATTCATTAGGACCACAAAGGAAGGTGTTATCGGAATTTATAAAGGTGGCATAACCTCTCACATCAGCAAATAAAGCAACTTGTGGAGTTATTTCAAATGCTGCACCGCCACCAAATCCCATTGAAAATCGCGTTTCAGATGAGTAGTTACCGCTTGGTCTAAGATGAGTTGCACCGACAGTGGCAGTGACATAAGGTTTAAATTTGCCATTAGGGAAATATAGACTGCCACCTAAATGGAAATAATCGACATCCAGTTCATTAAAAATTTCATCACTAAATGCGCCACTTCTAACATCTGTCGCTTGTGTACTATAAAGGAAGTAGATATTGCCAGGATCTTTTGTGGTTGTACCTATCATGACACCATAGTGCTCTGATTCTGATATTTTCAGTTTGCCAGTTTCATCGGTACTCACTTCTGAAATATCAAATTCAGATGTACCAAAACTGTAGCCGCCAAAAGGTGATACATATATCTCGGCACTTGCAGGCAAAGCCGCAGCGGATAAAGATAGCGCGCAAATAAAAGAACGTAATTTCATGTGTAACTCCATGTACAACAACCAATGTCATAAGCAAAACACGGTAAATACCGCATTAATCGAATACTAACGCATCCCTCTTGACGCTTTAACCGTTTCATACGCAGATTGAATATCTTGGGCTTTAGATTTAGCAAGCTCCATCATTTCTTCAGGTAAGCCTTTTGCAAGTAACTTATCAGGGTGATGTTCATTCATTAATTTACGATAAGCACGTTTAATCTCTTGGTCACTGGAGGACTCCTGCTTACCCAGTAAAGAATACGCATCATCCAACTGCATATTATTGCCTTTGCCAGATTGGTGATGGTGAAACTCAGCTTGCCAACGACTAAGTAGTGCGTCTAAGTGAGCTTGCCCCAAACCTAACTCTTTGGCAACTGTAGATAAAATTTGTTTTTCTTTACTGTGTAATTCACCATCAGAAAGCGCTGTTTGAATTTGTATTTCTAAAAACATTTGTAGAATTTCACTACGGCCTTGTGCCATAGCTCGAAATTCTTGCAAGGTTTTAACCAAATCAAATTGTGCATCTCGACCAGCTCTGAAGGCCGCTTGTGCATCACGCCTCGCATCACCGGTGAGCTTCATTTGATCCATCAGCATTGTAGCAATGCGAATATCCACATCGGTTACGTGTCCAGATGCTTTAGCAACATGGCCCATCACCATAAATGTAGTGTTAAAAAATTGAGCTTGCCTCTCATGACCTTTGCGCACTAAATCGGCCAACCCTGCCCGTTTATCAAAAGCATGCCCCAGCCATAAACCGATTAAAGCGCCAAAAAATTTGCCCGCCATAAATCCAATGACAAACCCAAAAAACTTACCCCAAATGCGCATTGAATTTCCTGCTAATTAATCATGGTAAACATGAGCTCACCATGTAATGAATTTATTGATTCTCAATATAATGTGTTAACTGTGTTAATCGCTCGATTGTACCGACATCACACCAATAGGATTGAAAGTGGCTCGCCGCCAATGTTTCACTCGCTAGTTTTTGCCTTAACAATGGTCCTAAACCACTTTTACCCGCTGTTAGTTCTGTGAACATCTTAGGGTGATAAATTCCCATACCTGAATAGGTTAATTTGTCCTGTTCACTTTCAGCTAGCATATTGTCTATTATAGCAAAATCCCCGCTAGGATTATGCGTAGGATTATCCACTAACCACAAAAAAGCATCTAATGCTGAATTTGACGCCATCACATCTATTGCCTGCGTTATATCAGGTAACTTATCGATATAAATATCACCATTAATAACAAAAAACGGCTCATGACCGATAAGAGGCAATGCCTGCTTAATACCACCTGCCGTTTCCAGAGCTGTTTCCTCGGCACTGTATTTAATCGTTATGCCCCATCGACTTCCGTCGCCTAAACTGTCGACAAGCTTATGCCCAAGCCAGGCATGATTAATAATAACGTCTTGAAATCCTGCTTGAGCTAATTTGTCTAAATGGTACTCAATTAATGCTTTTCCAGCCGCCTTTACCATTGGTTTAGGTAATGTGTCAGTTAAAGGTCGTAATCTCTCACCACGGCCAGCAGCTAAAATCATTGCTTTCATTCTATCTCCAACAAAATAGGTAACTTATTAATTCGCTACTGATTTCTTTACTTTGATATCAGAGGGAACACTCGCTCTTTAACCCATAAGCCAAACTCTTCTAGCTGAGGATAAAGCGCCGAGACCTCGACGATATAAGTGAGTGTTAACGGAATATCTTTTAAATAACCTGGTTTTGCATCTCGGTGATGTAACCTTGCAAAAATACCTGCGGCTTTGATATGGCGTTGTAATCCCATTAAATCAAACCAAGACTCATACTGCTCAAATGACACAGACTCATCAATGAACTGATGCTGCTGACAAAGACGAAAATGAGATTGCTTTAACTCATCAACGATGTCTTTTGGCCATTTGATATAGCAATCTCGTAAAAGAGACACGGCATCATAAGTCACAGGGCCTATCACTGCATCTTGAAAATCAATCACACCGAGTTGCTTATCCACCAGTAAAATATTGCGGCTATGATAATCTCGATGCATGCCGACATGTGGCTGAGCGATAGCATTTTCTATCAGCACACTAAATGCGTGTGAGATAATTTGCTTATCATGGTCTGATAAAGTTAATTTCAGATGTGTTCCTAACAGCCATTCACTAAAAATCGCTAATTCACGTTCAACAAATTGACGATCATATAAAGGCAGCTCACCTGAGGCGGTAGCTTTGACTTGTGCAATTTGTGGTAGTAATTCGAGTGCTTGAGTATAAAGCGGCTTAACTGTTTGCAGATTTAACTGATTAATTAGCTGCTCATCACCTAAATCAGACTGCAAAACAAATCCTGACACATTATCTTGAGCAATAATTTCAGGTACAACTAATCCGACTTTTTGATACGAAATTGCCATATCAATAAAAGGTTGTATTGGCACAAGCTCGATCGGTGAATCTGAGACTATATAAGACTTTGCTAAATGTTTAACTCTAAAATAACGGCGAAAACTTGCGTCTCCACAGATTAGCTCTATCTCGACTTCTGTCTTAAAATATTGACTTAACCACTTCCTAAGTAAAATAAATCTTGTATCAGATAAAGTCATCTCAATGGCTCTTATGGGAAAATTGCTTTATTATAGCCAACATAACACTTGGAAACAGCTAAAGATAACTTGTTTAGCTGCGGCTTTTTTTCGATTCATTTTGTCTAGACTAAGAATTCATAATCATTAATTAAAATGCAGATCCGCTATTTTCTGGCACTAAGCCTGTTACCAAACCTAGTCTCGGCGCAAGAACCTTCTGAAACAGAAACGGTTCAACTTCAATGTGTGATTCAACCGCCTGTTTCTAGTTCTGTTGATGACCGTCAACAACTGACTAATTTATCTCCTGAAGATATTGTCATCATTTCTGATCGCTCTGAAGCTGCTATGGGTGACAAAGCCCACTTCTCCGGTAATGTGAGTTTTAGTCAAGGTTCAAGACACATCAGTGCAGACGAAGCGATTCTTGATCAACGAAACGAAAAATTAGATGCCAACGGCAATCTCATTTTTTCGGACGAACTGTTTACCGTTACCGCTGATTCATTAAATGCCCAAATGGTTACCAATAGCGCAACCTTGAAAGGCGCTAAATATTGGTTGCACGGCCAACAAATTCACGGTGATGCAGAGCAACTCAACATTACCGAGCAAAATAACTTAGAGTTAACCAATACCAATTTCACTACCTGCCCTGTTGGCGATGAATCTTGGCTATTAGAAGCCAAAGAAATTCGCATTGATAGCACTGAAGAGTGGGGAGAAATTTGGGAAGCTAAAATGCGCATTGGCGGTGTGCCAGTGATGTATATTCCTTACATGACCGTTCCCGTTTCTGACAAGCGTAAATCTGGTTTTTTATTTCCAGATTTTAGTACCAGTACAACTAACGGTGTTGAAGTCAGTACCCCTTATTACTGGAATATCTCACCTGAGTTTGACCTCACTTTCACCCCAACCTATATGTCAGCTCGCGGCTTTTATTCAAAAACCGAGTTCCGTTATTTAGCGGGTGAGAATCAAGATGGTCAATTAAACTTCGAATACTTAGCTAACGACGATAAATTAGATAACAGCCCAGACCGTTACCTTTACCATTGGCGTCATCAAGGTGCCATCAATGACAACTGGCGTGTTCAAGCTAACTTCACTGATGTATCAGATAACAACTATTTCAATGATTTGAATTCTGACGTCAACCGCTCAACTGACAACCAATTATCTCGAGTGGGTGAAATAAGCTATTTTGAGCGAGATTGGGATTTCGGCATGAAAGTGCAAGACATTAAAGTTTTGGGCGAAGATGAAGTGCCTTATCAAGTTATGCCGCAACTTAATTTTAATTACCAAACCAATGACTTTTGGAACAGTTTGGACTTTAAATTTAATTCAGAATTAACCAATTTCCAGCATAAAGAAAACGAATATTCAACTGCAACCCGCTTCCATATGGAACCAAGCATTAGCTTACCTATTCAAGGGCCAGCAGGCTCTTTAACCAGTGAAGTTAAACTAATGCAAACACAATATTGGCAAGATATTGCCGATGATAGTGACCTAGATGACTCCGTTAGCCGTACTATTCCTCAAGTCCGGGTACATGGCCAAGTTAACTTTGAGCGTCAAACTCAAATGTTTGAAATGGATTATAAACAAACACTGGAACCTCAGTTCCAATACTTATATGTAGGATATGAAAACCAAGATGGCATTGGTATCTATGATTCTGCACAACTCCAGGAAGATTACTTCGGATTATTCCGTGATAGACGTTATTCAGGGTTAGATAGAATTGCTGATGCTAACCAAATGACTTTAGGATTAACAACACGCCTATTTGATGACGCTAACATCGAGAAGTTAAAGTTTAGCCTAGGCCAAATTATCTTCTTCCAAGACAGTAAGATTAATTACACCGATGAAAATATTGAGGCAGCGCCTTCAACCTCAGTATTAGCAGCCGAGCTTGATGCCAACCTTTATAACGATTGGTTTGTTAGTGGCGCAGTTCAATTCGATACTGAAAACGGTGATACCAAGAAGAGCGAAATGACACTCGATTTTCGCCCAAGTAATGATAAATTACTTCAGTTCAGTTATCGTTACGTGCCAGATTTATTAAATACCAATACCAACGATAGAGTGAATATTTCTCAGCTTGGTATGCGTACGACCTGGCCTATCAACGATGACTTTTACTTTGTTGGTAATTTTTACTACGACTTGAACGAATCTCGTAGTATTGAAACTTATACTGGGGTGCAATACGAATCTTGTTGCTGGGCAATGCGCCTAAGTTATCATTACCGTATTAAAACCAACTACGATGATGATTTAAACCCGAGTGTTGATGCTCGTGAAGAATTTGAAAGTGGTGTTTATCTAAACTTTATTATTAAAGGCTTAGGCGGTTCAGGTCCATTAGGGGTTGAAGATATGCTTAACGAAGGGTTATTTAACTACCGTAAACCGCTTTACTTAAGGAATTAGCCATCATTTATCCATCAATTGTGATAGATTGCTGAACCTAGTGGAAAACAAATAGTCCTAATAAAAGTTAACAACACTATTTTGGCGAAACGCCAACAATAATTAGAAATTTAAGTGCCAAGGATTCTGTGGATGAAACACTGTAAGAAAATGATTTTTGCTTTATTTACTCTGGCGGTTAGCCAAGTATCAGTTGCGGCGCCTGTTCAGTTGGACAGAGTTGCTGTGCAGATTAATGAAGGCATTATACTCGAAAGCGAAATCAGTCACATGGTTACCTCGGTTAAAGCCAATGCGCAAAAAGCCGGTCAAGGTCTTCCTTCTGACAACGCACTGCGTACACAGGTTATCGAGCGACTTATTCTAACGCATTTACAGCTACAAATGGCTGAGCGAATCGGTCTATCTATTGGTGATTTACAGTTAGACCAAACCATTGAAAACATCGCAAAAGAACAAGGTTTATCTGTTAGCCAAATGAAACAACAGATTGAAAGCGAAGGTATGAGCTTTGCTCAATACCGCGAGCAACTACGTGAAGAAATCACCCTAGGTGAAATTCAACGTATTCAGGTTCAACGCCGTATTCAAGTATCACCGCAAGAAATCAATAACCTGGTAAAAATGATCCAAGAACAAGGTCTTAAAGACGTTGAGTTCCAAATGGGTCATATTCTCATTGAAGTACCAAGCAATCCAACAAGTGAGCAACTTGAAGCCTCAAGTAAACGTGCCAACATCGTGTTAAAACGTCTAAATGATGGTGAAGACTTCCGCCGCACAGCAATTGCATCATCGTCTGGTCCTAAAGCACTTGAAGGCGGTATCTGGGACTACATGAGCATTAATGAAATGCCGACATTATTTGCAGAAGTCGTCACTGATGCAAAAACCGGTGATGTTATTGGGCCAATTAAAAGTGCATCAGGCTTTCATATTATTAAAATCATGGATGCTCGAGGCTTACAAACTCAAGAAATTAATGAAGTTCGCTCTCGCCATATCCTACTAAAGCCTTCGCCAATTTTGTCAGAAGAACGTGCTAAGGCGATGTTAGAAAACTTCCTAACTCAAATTCGTTCTGGTGAAGCAGACTTTGCAGACCTTGCTCGTCAATACTCTGAAGATCCGGGTTCAGGAGCAAAAGGCGGCGAATTAGGTTGGGCTGAACCAACTGTCTACGTACCTGAGTTTGCACAGACATTAAATAGCTTAGAAATTAACGAAATTAGTGAACCATTCCGTACAACTCATGGCTGGCACATTGCTCAGTTAGAAGAAAAACGTACAACGGATGCAACGGATCAGTTTAATAGTAATCGTGCTCACCAATTGATTTATCGTCGTAAGTTCAATGAAGAACTGCAGAACTGGTTAGACGAAATGCGTTCTGAAGCTTACATTGAAGTTTTTGAACCAGAGATTATTCGAGGTTAAGCTAACTTAATGACACAACGAATTGCGATAACACCGGGTGAACCGGCAAGTATCGGCCCCGATCTCGTTATAAAACTTGCTCAGCAGGCTTGGCCTGCTGAGTTAGTTGTTTGTGCAGATCCTGATTTATTAATCAGCCGAGCTAAGATGTTAGGCTTGCCGCTTAACCTTCGTCCTTATCAGCCAACGCTTGAGCCAAAACCTCAAGAAGCGGGCACATTAACCATTGCACCTTTCACACTGGCTGCTGAGGTTAAATGTGGTCAGTTGGACGAAGCAAATAGTGCTTATGTCGTTGACACCTTGCGTTACGCTGGTGAAAAAAACATGAGTAATGAATTTGCCGCTGTTGTAACAGGCCCAGTACATAAAGGCATTATTAACCAAGCGGGTATTCCGTTTAGTGGTCACACAGAGTTCTTTGCATTACAAGCAAATTGCCAAGATGTGGTCATGATGCTTGCAGCACCAGGTTTACAAGTGGCATTGATGACTACGCATATTCCTTTAGCTTATGTTGCTAAAGCGATTACGCGCGATCGTTTACATCATATTATTCAAATTTTGCACCGCGAATTAGTGCAGAAATTTGGTATTGCTTCACCTAAAATATATGTATGTGGACTAAATCCACATGCAGGTGAAGATGGACACTTAGGTAGAGAAGAAATTGATATAATGATCCCAGCTTTAGATGAGCTGAGAGAGCAAAATATTGATATTGTAGGACCGTTACCAGCGGATACTTTATTCCAACCTAAATACTTACAAGAAGCAGATGTGGTTCTTGCTATGTATCACGACCAAGGACTTCCTGTACTTAAATCATTAGGTTTTGGAAAATCGGTTAACATTACCTTAGGTCTTCCGTATATCAGAACCTCTGTCGATCATGGCACTGCATTAGAACTTGCAGGTACAGGTGAAGCAGATTGCGGTAGTTTTACCTGCGCATTAAATAAAGCCATTGAATTGGCCTCAAAAGTAAGTAAATAATTTTCCAATGAGCAATAAAGTACATTTAGGCCACACGGCCAGAAAACGTTTCGGACAGAACTTCTTAACTGATGAAAGCGTCATCAGTAGAATTGTGGGCGCAATTTCTCCGGATAATGATCATGTCATGGTCGAAATTGGCCCTGGTCTAGGTGCATTAACTGAGCCTGTGGCTGAAGCCGTTGACAACTTAACCGTGGTTGAGTTAGATAAAGACCTCGTTGAGCGTTTAGAAAACCACCCTGTATTAAAAGATAAGTTAACCATCAATCAAGGTGATGCGCTTAATTTTGACTTTAGCCAACTGCAGCAAGGTGATAAAAAGCTCAAGGTGTTTGGTAACTTGCCATACAACATATCAACGCCACTGATGTTTCATCTTTTCGAGTTCGCTGAAATTATCGAAACAATGCACTTTATGCTGCAAAAAGAAGTTGTACTTCGTTTATCAGCCAGTCCAGGCACCAAAGCCTATGGACGATTAACTGTTATGGCTCAGTACTTCTGTAAAGTTGTTCCAGTATTAGAAGTACCACCTGAAAGCTTTAAACCCGCTCCAAAAGTAGATTCTGCGGTAGTACGTTTATTGCCTTTTGATGAAAAACCATTCCCATGCAAAGATGTCGATGTATTAAGACATGTTTGTACCACAGCGTTTAACATGCGCCGTAAAACATTAAGAAACAACTTAAAGCAAATGGTCACTGACGAAGAGTTTACACAACTCAATATAGACTCGTCGTTACGACCAGAACAAATCAGCGTCGAGCAATACGTTGCTCTCGCTAATTTAGTTTGCGATAAAAGTTAGTCACCTCAAGGGCATTTATATCGTTAAATGCCCTTCTGCTTTTTAGGATGTTGAATGACCTCTGTAGCCTCAAACGTCAAAATTAAAGTTGAAACAAAATACCTCGAAGATCAATCTTCAGCAGAAGATGAAAAGTACTTATTCAGCTATACCATCACTATTATCAACCTCAGTGAAATTGCCGTTACCCTAAAAGATCGCCACTGGATCATTACTAATGCCAACGGTGAGACAAGCGAAGTGAAAGGACCTGGCGTGGTAGGCGAAACCCCAACCATAGATCCTGATACTGCTTATCAATATTCAAGCGGTACTGTAATGGAAACGCCTGTCGGTTTTATGGAAGGAAGCTATGGCATGGTGACAGACCAAGGCGAAAGCTTTAGTGCGCAGATCCCAACATTCAGACTCGCTGTCCCAGGAATATTTCAGTAATCCTATGGCACATTATTTTGTTGGTGATATTCAGGGCTGCTTTAAAGAACTTCAACGCTTACTTGCTGCGGTCGATTTTAACCCGTCAAAAGACGAAATCTGGGCTGTTGGGGATCTCGTTGCTCGAGGACCTGACTCGCTTGCAACGCTCAGGTATTTAAAGTCATTAGATAATAGCGCTAAAATCACCTTAGGCAATCACGATCTTCACTTACTGGCGCTACACGGTAAAATCAAAAGAGCAAACCCCAAAGATAATCTCACTGAACTCCTAAATGCCGATGATTTAAGCCAGTTAATTGATTGGCTGCGTGAACAACCTTTAGTTCACACCTTACCTTCTCACAACATCATCATGACTCACGCAGGCGTGCCGCCTCAATGGGATTTAACGACCTTGTTAGCTGAAGCAAAAGCAGTCAGCGACGCGCTAAAACGAGATGATTATTTAAAAACACTTATCTCGAAAATGTACACTGAAGCGCCTGATTTATGGGATAGTAAGGCAAAAGGTTTACCCAGATTGAGATATTGCATCAACGCACTCACGCGCATGCGCTATTTATTTCCTGACGGCAGCTTGGATTTTGCCTGCAAAACGCCAATCAGTGATAAACCTTCTGAATTAACTCCTTGGTTTGAATTCGACTCAGTCCTTAAATCTAGCCATACACTCGTATTTGGCCATTGGGCTGCTTTAATGGGAATCACTCACCAAGAAAATGTAAAGGCACTAGATACAGGATGCTGCTGGGGTGAATATATGACACTTTGGCATGCTGAAACGAATGAACAACTCACTCAAGCAAAACTAAAATAATTAATAAATTGTTAAACTAATAATAAACTTAGCCGATAAAGCTATTAGATCTCATATGATCACATAACCCTGAGCGATCTTGAGACAAATTCGGGATAAAATAATAACAGCCGGAGTATGCTATGAAAATTAATGTTGCCACCAGAGTTATTGGCGGTTTTACTGTTGTGACACTGCTTTTAATTGTATTAGGTGGCGTATCTTTACTGACCAATAATACCATTAAAGATAGTACAACAACTTTGCAAGAAGTTAGCTTACCCGCGCTGACTGCAACAGGTGAATTAACAAAAAATTTAAGTGCCCAGCAAATCCAAATTCTATTTGGTTATTACACTAATGAATCAAATAAAATCCCCGCTGTTGAGAAAAAAATCCAAATAGAGTCGAGTGAGTTTCATAAAACGCTTAACAGATTGACTGCACTGATTTCAGATAGACAAGAATTCTCAAGTAATTTATCGCAATTAAAATCTAGCTACGCTGGTTTTGAAAAGAACGGTAAATTAATGCTTAAAGAGCATGAAAATGCATTAATTAAGAATGAACAATTATTATCTTTACGTGATGATCTTGAAGACAGTGCTGACGAAGCCTCGTCTATCTTACTTGATCTGATCGATTTAGAAATGAGTGACGATACGACCGAACAAAGCATTGCAGCAACAGCAGGGGTTGTTGACAGTACTTTTATTAATATTATCACCACCATTTATGACTTAGTTGCTGCTACTGATGACAGTAAATACAATGTTATCGTTAAAGAGCTTGAGTACATGGTGAGTGACACGAGAAGAAAGATTGAACATATTAATCTTCAAGGTCGTGGCATTATCAGCGACGGTACATTAGACGATTTAAATACTGAAAGTAACGCTGTATTTGCTTTGATTAATGGTAATAACTCAATCGTTGCCCTAAAAGGACAACAACTTAAACACAATAAACAAGCTGCCAACCTATTAGCTGCAACAGACAAAGATCGTTTAGAAGTCAACGCTAAAATGTTTAGTCTCGCCGATAATATCGAAAACTTCACTAGTCACATTGGTAATAGTGCTATTGAAAATATTGATTCAGCCAGCCTCAAAACTATGTTTGTTGTTATCTTAGCGATTTTGGTTTCTATTATCGTCAGTATTGCAGTAGTAAAACCACTGACTCGCTCACTTGCCAAGGTTAATCAAGCTCTTAACATTCTTGCTTCAGGTGACTTAACCCATAAACTCGACGACTCAGGTCACGATGAGTTTGCCGAGTTAGCGAAGAACTGTAATAGCTTAGTTGATAGCTTACGAAACCTGATTGTAGGTATCTTAGATCGCTCTAATCAACTTGCAGCAGCAGCTGAAGAAACATCAGCAATTACCACGCAAACGACCAGTGGCATTCAAGAACAGAAGAGCCAAGTCGACCAAGTGGCAACAGCAACAACTGAATTAAGTTCAAGTGCTCAGCAGGTTTCAATGAGTGCTGACCAAGCCTTAGAGCAAATCAAGCAAGCTGACGAAGAAACTCAGCACATGCGTAAACTTGCAGAAGAAAACAAAGTCACCATTCTCGCACTTGCAGATGAAGTAGCCAAAGCAGGACAAGTGATTAACAAGGTTCATTCTGACAGCGCATCAATTGGTTCTATTTTGGATGTTATTAGAGGAATTGCAGAACAAACCAACCTACTTGCACTTAATGCGGCAATTGAAGCTGCACGTGCTGGTGAGCAAGGTCGTGGCTTTGCTGTTGTTGCTGATGAAGTTCGAAGCCTTGCTTCTAGAACACAAGAATCAACCAGCGAAATTCAGCAAATGATTGAAATGCTGCAACAAGGCGCGCAACAAGCGGTATCAGTGATGGAACTAGGACGCAGCCAAGCTACAAGTTGTGTTGATAAGACAGAGCAAGCGAATTTAGCACTAGAAACGATTAGCCAGTCAGTGCACAAAGCTTATGATTCAGGAAACCACATTGCTCAAGCTGCTCAAGAGCAAAACTTAGTGAGCCAACAGGTTTCTGAGATGCTAGAACATATTGCAGCAATATCAGAGGAAACGGCGACGGGTGCTGATCAAACTGCACAATCAAGCCATCAAGTTGCAATGTTATCTGAAGAGCTACAAGGCTCTGTAGGTGAATTTAAGGTCTAACTGCTATAGATATTCATCTTTTACTAAAAAGGCTCTCAGGAGCCTTTTTTAGTGGCTTAAACTTAATAATATAAACTCAGTTCTACCTGAGTTTATATAGTTTACTCAACTTGTCAGAATAAAAAACATATTACCCAATATGCCGAACCGTATCAGCTCGGTTATTATTTCACTCAACCACTCTTCCCCAATAATCCATCTCACTCATTAAGTTAGATTTCGATAAAGTTTTAACAGTGTCAGTGACAAGTATCTAGGGTGGCTATCTATGTTGACTATTTCTGTTGACTATCTAGGGTGACAGTCTTGGATAGCAGTCTGTGATAACTGTTTATGATAGCTCACTGTTATCGGTTTCTATTCAAGCCTTTTTATACGCTTCTTTTATTTAAATTCAGATGTCTGTGCTGCTCTTGAGAACTCTTGCTAGTAAAATGAGCGAGACGAAAAAGCTTAGCCATAAAAAAACCGCCCAAAGGCGGTTTTTAATCAGATGTATCTGAGTCTGCTTTACACGTTATGAATACAAACACTCACAACAGTTACATAATGCTAAAGCAAGTCATTCCAACGAGATGGCTTATTCGCCACTACTGATTCGTTGTTGTACTGCAGCAGTGATTGCACTACCGCTATGACCATTTGCATTTGCCCAATCAAGAATGCTTTGTCCGTCTGCTTCAGGAGTATTTAAATCTCCAGCAGGAAGACGTTTTGCAATGTACTCACCCACTTCTAAGGCGTTAGAGTTGTATGCAGTTCTTAATAAGCTATTACCGTCGCAAGAAACACCAGTGTAAATATTGCGTAATTTTACGCGGCTTTCTTTCAACTTTTTACGCAAACGGTTTTTGTCATTAGATTTTACATAATCACAAATGTTCGCGACAAGTTGATCAGTATTCGCTTCGGCAGGGGTTGACACAAAAGATGCTGCGATTAGGGCTGCTAAGGCCACAGGCATTAAACGCATCTGACACTCCTTTTTAGGTATTTTTATTTTTGTACCTGCCATCAAGGGCAAGTATCTATTCAGGGTAACACAGGCCACAATTTAACATTATTTCACCAAAGTGTTAAAGCTATATTGCAATTGTGATTCATTTATCTCAACTACCTTATCTTTTAACGTCCAGCTACCGTCATCCCATTCAGGGAAAAAAGTATCACCATCAACCGTTAAGTCGATAAAGGTTAGATATAGGGTATCGGCCAAAGGTAAAATTTCTTTATAGAGTTGTCCGCCACCAATAACAACTAATTCTTCACAACCTGTCACAAGGGCTTTTGCAGCCTCAAAAGAATTGACGCAAGAAACGCCTTCTGGTTGATAGTCGCTTTGACGGGTAATGACGATATTGTGGCGACCCGGTAATGGTCTACCAATTGATTCGAAGGTTTTACGCCCCATCACTACAGGCTTGCCGAGTGTCATAGCTTTAAAATGTTTTAAATCTTCAGGCAGGTGCCATGGCATTTTGTTGTCTTTACCGATTACACGATTATTGGCCATAGCGGCGATCATAGCGATGCGCATGTAAAATCCTTATTTGATGCTGGAGAAATTAAATAATTGGTCGAGTGCGATAGTAAACCAAGGCCGGCATAGCCAGGCCTACTGACAGCGCCCCCAGAATGAAAACTGTTTTTAACCCATTTTGAATAACCATAGTGGTGAGATCTGAACTCACCTGCTCTTGCACACTTAGCTGAACAATTGCAATTAACGTATTATACGCATAAGTCCCTGGTACCATGGGAATGATTGCTGCCACTGCATACATCAGCGGTGGAGCAAGATGCCTTTTAGCAAAACGGATGGTTATCACTCCAACGAGCGCGGCAGCAGCAAATGTCGCCCATTCAATTGGCATATCTAGGTGCAATAACAAGGTTCTAAAACTATGACCGATTGCACCTGCAAGAGCGCAATAAGGTAAAAATCGTCTTGGGACATTAAATACCATCGCAAACCCCATTGCTGGAATTGCAGAAAAGAATGCATCATTAAGTAAAGTCAGCACAAGATTCATGTGATCAACGTCCCTCCAAATGCCATAGCTAGCGTAATACCGATAACCGTTGCCAGAGTGAGTAAAGTGGCATGTCCCCAGCGAGATATACCGACATTCATATGCCCTTTGACCATATCAGAAATAGCATTTATCAGTGGGAAACCCGGCACAAGCATTAACACACTTGCAGCCATTGGAATTTTCGGTGTTGAGGTCAATTCCAAAAGGTGACCAAGTTGCGCAACCAAGGTGGTAATAAAGGCGGTGATAGCAAAAATTATCAGCAAATTGAAATGTTTTTTCACTAAGGATAAACGAACCGACATGCCGACAGCTGAAGCGATAAACGTAATAAAGCATGCCGCTAAATCACCACCGAATAAATGACAGAAACTCGCACAAGACAAGCCAATCATCGCGATGACATATTTGGCTGGATACGTTTTGGGTTCAATTTTTTCTAAACGGCGTTTAACTTGCTTGTCGTTGTAAATGCCTTTTTCGGCCAAGATACAGATGCGTTGCACTTCACATACAATCATCATGTTAATGCCGTGCTCGCGTAAACGGCGCGTCGTGGTAATACAACGGCCATGGACAAGGCTGGTCAATACGAGGGAATTTGAAGAAATCGACAGTTCGACACTGGCTAGGCCAAGGGCTTTGCCTAGGCGCTGGCTAATCTCTTCAACAAGATCAGATTCAGCGCCATAAGCTAAGAGAAGTTGTGCACTTCGTACTACAAGACGAGTGATATCATTTTGAGTGTCGGCGTACACAATTTTTCTCTTATTTAACTCAATTTAACGTTGGTAGATAATTTCCACATCATAGTCATCATCGTCAAAATCGTCGTCGAAGTCATCATCGTAGTCTTCGTTAACAGATTCAACATTAGCTTGATGGTAATTATCCCACTTAAACTCGACTTCATCGTCAGGGCTGATTGATTCATCTTCGTCAGGCAATGCAGAAATAAAGTCGAGAAGTTTTAAACTTAACTCTTCAGTATTGGTGCGATTAAATGCTGACATAGTGTATATGTCACCTTTCCAATCGATTTCCTTAACGATGTGCTCCATTTTCTCAGCAAGCTCATCTTCTTGTAGTAAATCAATCTTGTTAAATACTAACCAACGCGGCTTAGCAGCCAATTTAGGAGAATATTTCTCAAGTTCAGCCACAATTGAACGCGCAGACTCAACCGGATCGCTACCATCAATAGGGTCGATATCGATAATGTGTAATAACACACGACAACGCTCTAAATGCTTTAAGAAACGAATGCCTAAACCCGCGCCATCTGACGCACCTTCGATCAAGCCAGGAATATCAGCAATAACAAAACTCTGACCAGGACGAGGGCTGACAACACCTAAATTAGGCACCAAAGTGGTAAATGGGTAATCGGCGACTTTTGGTGTAGCACGAGAAACTGAACGAATAAAAGTTGACTTACCCGCATTCGGTAAACCTAACAAGCCAACATCGGCTAGTAACAATAGTTCCAGCTTCAGCATGCGTACTTCGCCTGGTGTACCTAATGTCTTTTGTCTAGGCGCTCGGTTGGTACTACTTTTAAAACGAGTGTTACCTAAACCGTGGAAACCACCTTTAGCCACTAACAGTTTTTGACCATGAGTGGTTAAGTCACCTAGTAACTCTTCTGTTTCAAAATCAACAGCGCGAGTACCCACTGGTACTTTTAATAACATATCTTCGCCGCCATGACCTGTACAATCACGACCACGACCATTCTTACCGCGCTCAGCGATGTAAGAACGTACAAATCGAAAATCAATAAGCGTGTTCATGTTTTCGTCTGCGACTAAAAATACGCTACCGCCGTCACCGCCGTCACCACCATCAGGACCGCCATCTGGCACATATTTCTCACGTCTGAAGCTAACGCAGCCACTGCCACCGTCACCCGCTTCAACTCTGATTTTAGCCTCATCAATAAACTTCATACATACTCCTGACACCACTTAATGTGCCAATTATAACCTCAAAAGACTGAGATGTGCAGGGAAGCGTAGAAGATTCAATCACCATAAATCGCTTACTGCAAAATAAATAACCATCGATGTAACACACCGAAAATACTCCAATGAAGTTTAGTTAACTAACTCCAACAATGAAGTAAAAAACACAAAAGCCCCGCCAGAAGGCGGGGCTTTCAAAGACTGATTAAAGTCTAGAATTAAGCTTCGATGCTAATAAACTTACGGTTATTAGGACCTTTTACTTGAAACTTAACTTTACCGTCTGTTAATGCAAACAAAGTATGGTCACGACCAATACCTACGTTTACACCAGCGTGGAATTTAGTACCACGTTGACGAACGATGATGTTACCAGCAACAACTGATTCACCACCAAAACGCTTAACACCAAGACGTTTACTTTCTGAATCGCGGCCGTTACGAGTAGAACCGCCAGCTTTTTTATGTGCCATGAGTTAGACTCCTAATATTATGCGCTAATCGCAGTGATTTTAACTTCAGTGAACCATTGACGATGGCCCATTTTCTTTTCGTGATGCTTACGACGATTGAACTTTTGAATAGTTACTTTCTCACCGCGACCGTGGCTAACCACTTCAGCAACAACTTTACCACCAGCTACTAATGGAGCACCAACGTGAACGTTTTCACCGTCAGCAACCAATAATACTTGGTCAAACTCAATAGTTTCACCAGTAGCAACTTCAATTTTTTCTAAACGAACTGTATGACCTTCAGCAACACGGTGTTGCTTTCCGCCACTTTGAAAAACAGCGTACATAGCTATTTCACTCCAAATGGACTAACACTCCGGTTCATTATATGTAGATACCGGGTGCTAAAAACTTTTAATGACAATGGGCGCGGAGTCTACGCTAAGATTTACCATCTGGCAAGTGTTAAATGTGAATCAATAAAAAAAGCTCGGTTTAACTCCCACAATCTAAGAACAAAAGCTGTCTAAGGCATGAATTTTAGTTAAAATTTGTTAATATACAATTTGAACCTTATATAGTGGGCAATATAATTTGCCTGATAGCCTAATAACTAGAGACCATTATGGATTTAAACGCCATTCGTCAACTAGCTGATAACGACATGCAAGCCGTAAATCAGTTAATTTACAAACAACTTGAGTCTGATGTTGCACTAATAAACCAACTCGGTTTTTACATTATCAATGGTGGCGGTAAAAGATTACGCCCATTACTTTCGGTACTTTCTGCTCGTGCTATCGACTATAAAGGTGAAGAGCATCTTAAGTTAGCAGCTATTATTGAATTTATTCATACTGCTTCTTTATTACACGATGACGTTGTCGATGAATCAACATTACGTCGTGGTCGTAAAACAGCCAATGCTTTATTTGGAAACAGCGCAAGTGTTTTAGTCGGTGATTTTTTATACACCCGCTCTTTTCAAATGATGACCGAACTCGATAGCATGAAAGTGTTAAGAGTCCTTGCCGACACCACTAATATTCTTGCTGAAGGTGAAGTCTTACAATTAATGAATTGTAATGATCCAGAAACCACCGAAGAGAATTATATGCGGGTGATTTACTGTAAAACAGCAAAATTATTCGAAGCTGCAACCTTGCTCACAGGTGTTATTGCTGACGTAAGCGAAGAGCAACAACATGCTCTTGGTGAATACGGTAAATTTTTAGGCACCGCTTTCCAATTAACCGACGATTTACTTGATTACACGGCCGATGCTGATGAACTTGGCAAAAACATTGGTGATGACTTAGCCGAAGGTAAGCCTACACTGCCATTAATTTATGCTATGGCTCACGGTAGCGATACTGCAAAAGCGTTGATTAAAGAAGCGATTGAAAAAGGCGATGGTACGAAAGCAATTGATGAAATTGTTGCAGCCTTAAATGATTCAGGCGCCCTTGAATACACTAAACAAAAAGCGAACCAAGAAGCTGACAAAGCGATTGCTGCACTGGCCCCAATAGCCGATAGTGAATATAAGACAGCATTAATCTCGTTAGCGAAAATTTCAGTTCAACGAAATAACTAATCTGTATTTGGTTAACTATCTACGCTCTGGTATCTGAGCGTAATTAAGCCAACCATCATAAAATGCCCACTACAACTTAGTAGCGGGCATTTTTATTGCTATCAATACAATTTAAATTGTTAAACTTGCCAATCTATAGGTGTTTGCCCTAACTCTGTTAACAGTTGATTTGTTTTAGAGAAGTGACCACTACCAAAAAAGCCTCGATAAGCAGACAGTGGAGAAGGATGTGGCCCCGTTATAACTCGATGTCGCTTCGCATTAATCAACTTACCTTTTTTAATGGCATGAGCGCCCCACAAAATGAATACAATAGGCTCACCTTTATCGTTAAGGGTTTGCATCACTTTATCTGTAAAAGTCTCCCAGCCGGCTTTTGAGTGGGAATGCGCTTTCCCCTCTTCAACCGTTAGCACTGTATTAAGCATTAACACTCCTTGTTTAGCCCACTTAGTCAAATCACCATGGTCAGGAATGACAAAGCCATTAATGTCTTGTTGGAGTTCTTTATAAATATTCACTAAAGAAGGCGGTGTTTTTACTCCTTGTTGTACAGAAAAACATAACCCATGAGCTTGACCTGCCCCGTGATAAGGGTCTTGCCCTAAAATCACCACTTTCACATCACTCAAAGGAGTCAATTCGAATGCGCGGTATACATCTTCATCGGCAGGGTAAACCGTTTTCCCTAGCTGTCTTTGATGAGCAACAAACTCATTTAACTCACAAAAATACGGCTCTGCTTGCTGCGTTTTAATCAATGTTTGCCAATCGTTCATCTAGGTGGCTACCTTGTAAAATAGTCAATCTCATTATGGTGTTAATTCGCGAAATACTGCCTTTCAATTACACTTTCTAAGACAAAGGTTGATTCTAAGCAAATAATTAAGAAGATGCTCAAGCATACTATGAATCACTGAACACCTATCAACATCCAAGTTTCAAACTTATCCATTAGTAATGGCTATCATTATACTCGGCCTATTAGCCGTCGTCGCTTTAGCTAATATGAAGTGATCGAGTAAAGTGTTCGAGTAAAATAACCGAGTGAATAGATTCAGGCCCCGCTGATAACGTTCATATTTTCACTAATCCAAGTACCAATGACCAGCTCAATATCAATCAATGGGGTTACCCTGCACAAAACTGGGCTCCTTTTGAAGCATCGCAACGATTCGTTATATCTAGTAACTAACAATAACCCTGTTCAATGCCTCTACCTCTACAATCCTCTCACGCCATTATCAATATATTATGCTCCACGTAATGGACAGGTGATCACAGATTCCGCCCCTGATAGCGAATTGAGACTTTATTCTGTCAATAAAATCGGTACACTCATTGCTAAATTAAGTCACTATTACGAGTAGAACTCATGTCAGAACAAAAAACTGAAACAACCATGTACCAACTAGCTGATCAATTTATTGCGCTAGCCAATCAACTAGGTCAAACAGAAAATGATATCGGTAAAGTCGGTACTGCTTTGCGTTTTGCTGCAGCGCGCTACAATGCGTTTGAAGCTGCGATTAAATCAGCCAATCTAGAAGCAGAAAAAGAAAATGCATTGAGCTGGTTCACTGAAGAATACAAAGGCATGTTGAACGAAAACTTAAATGACCACATTAAAAACCCACCAGGTGGTCAACAAGAAGCCAAAGAAGAAAAAGCTGACGATTCTGTGCAGGTCTTCAAAAATTAAGCATGCCGATATTAAGCATGTAAAAAAGCCATCATTACGATGGCTTTTTTGTTGGAGAATTTATCACTAAATAATATCTATGATGACCCTTAAGGCCAGTAGAATAAGCACCACGCCTGACAGCTTATCGATAAGCGCGGCCTTGTCACGTAAGCGAGACAATATCGGCCCATGAGATAATACGACAGCAATGATGGTATACCAGAGTCCATCTACAACCAGTGGGGTTAATACAATTAATGTTTGTCCCGTTAGCGATTCAGCTGCCAATACAAACTGACTAAATAGCGCTAAAAAGAACAACAAAATTTTAGGGTTAAATAACGAAATAGCTAAGCCATCGCGAGCTGCTTGAAGTAATGAAGTTGACTCACCTGACTGTAATTTCTGCTCCATCCCCCCTTTAGATTGCAAGGCTTGAAATCCCATCCACGCTAAATAGCACGCTCCAATAAGAGCAATACCATTAAACACTAAAGGTGATTTTTCAAGCACAACGGCCAAGCCCAATAGCGTTACTAATGCGTACACACCAATGCCAATTGAGTGAGCCCAAGCACACACAACGCCGTGTAATCTCCCTCCTGATAACGTATGTCTTAGCACCATAGCTAAACTCGGACCGGGAGACATCGCTCCCAAACAACAGATGGCGAGTAATCCAAGCCATGTACTTAATGCCATTACTTATAAATCCTTCATTCTACCGTGATTATTCATGCTCACTATGCTTGAGCATTTCTGTGGCCACTACTAATGAGTTCAGCGTTATTTTTCCGCGCAGAATAGATAAAAATACTGAAATCATGTCGCAAAAAAACGTACGTTATCATGAATGAGCCTTTACAACATTCATTTAACCTCAATTTAAGCAAACCTTGATATAGTACACTGTATTAACATGCTTTTTACTCGAGAAACCACAATGTCATTAATGCTACCGATTTTACTTGGATTATTACTTGCCGGAATTGCTCTACTCATATTTTTTAAAATTAAAGGAAAAAACATTCCTGGTATCGTAATCGTAATATTGGGTTTTATGACAATCTGTTTTACTGGGGTTTATGCTTTTTTGGAAAAAACCGAAGACTACAATGCCTATAAGCGATTGCAGTGGCAACCCCTTAACCCCGCTCAAATTATGCCATTGGTTGAGCAAGGCTACACCGTATTTGTCGATGTCGATGCAGACTGGTGTCTTCCTTGCCGCACCAATAAAGCCAATGTGACCCATCGTGAAATCGTGGTAAACGCACTTGAGGCAGATAACCTTATTTTGATGAAAGGTAACTGGAGTCAACCTAATAAAATGATTGAGGATTACGTTGGTAAAGAAGGTGGAATAGGAACGCCTTTTAACAAAGTCTATGGACCATCACACCCTCAAGGTATCTTATTACCTGTAGAGTTAACCATAAACGCCGTGTTTCAGGCGTTAGAAGCAGCTAAATAATCTCCACGCAAAAAAAAGACTGCCTAGGCAGTCTTTTATGTACGACGTTAACGTAATTTAGAAAATATAGCTTAACTTACCGTAGTAAAAGCCACCATTGTAATCAAATGGACCACTTTCATAATACACTGCACCTAGCACGCCTTGAGTACCATCTTTTAACTCTTGCGCTTCTTGGTCAAACAAGTTGTTTGCTCCAACAGAAAGCGTTAATTGATCAAACATGGTATAACTGACTTCTAAGTCAACAGTAACAGCTGAGTCTGCCGTTTCAGAGCCCCAATCTGAGGTATCATCCGCATGGGTTGCGTAGTATTCACCAAAGTAATTACCACGCAATGACACACTGATATCATCCCAGGTTTGCCCCCAAGTCAATGTCGCACGGTGAGCCGGAATGCCATCTTCTAAGCGGCGAACTTTACCTTCATCAGTCGTCTCAGGATCGAACTTATCAACACTCGTGTCAGTCCAGCCATACGCTAAGCTGAACATCGTATCACCTGACATTAACTCAGTTTCGTAAGAGCCGACAATATCGATACCTTGCGTCGTGGTATCAAAGTCGTTGGTATAATAAGTTACCGCAGATATGAGCTCAGGGAACTCAACACCAGCATCTCTTAAATCATCATAATCTTCTGGTTCTACTGCAATTTGACTTGACTGAGCAATACGACCTGTCACCTCAATATTGTAGTAATCAACAGTTAAAAAGAAGTCGTCATACTCAAATACAGTACCAATGGCATAGTTAATTGACTCTTCAGGCTCTAATACTTCACCGCCATAAAATGCAGCTAACGGATCGGTTGGAGGCGCAATAAAGGTTTGAATTAAATCACCGTTAACAATAGATGTCTGAGTATTCACGACATTTTCTTGACCAACAGTTGGTGCTCTAAAGCCTGTGCTGTGCGATGCACGCATAGACCAGTAATCTGTGAAAGAGTACTGGGTCGAAATTTTATAGTTTAGCGTATCACCAAAGGTTGAGAAATCTTCGTAACGAAGTGCAACCCCTAACAACCAGTCATCCGTTAAATACGCTTCAACATCAGCGTAAATACCAATATTACTACGGTCATTTTTACCTGCAGCTTCTGGTCCAAACCCTTTAAAGCCATGAGAACCAATATTGAAGCCTTGATCAGCATAAGGACCAGCTATCCAAGATGCTTCTTCGCCTTGAGTAATTTCAAAAGATTCTTCTCGCCACTCAAAACCCGTTGCAAAACTAATATCTTCAATCGAGCCAAGTGTAAAGTAACGTGAAAAATCGAGATTTACCGTTGTTTCAACTTGCTCATAAGCACCAGTATCAAAATCGGTTTGTGTGTCCTCAGGATTCGCAGCAAGACCGAGTGATGGGTTTAATGAATTATAAAGGCTAAAGCTTGATTTGTTTGAGCCTGTGCCCGCACTGGCATCATACATCCACTCACCTAACTCACCTTCAATACCAGCAAAGAAAGACATATCTTCAATGGTTCCAGCAAATTGCGGAGTATAACCACCTGGACGCACTTGGTTCATAGAGAAACAATTAGCATCAGCAACCATTGCTTGATATGCCGCAGTGTCTAAAACGTTGCCATCTGAACCATCAGCATTTTTCGGGATTGGCACTGGAGCACAGGTTGATTGGTCGCCGTTAACAGCCCCTACTAATAGGTTTTCACCGCCATCAACTGAGTAAACGTTGCCACGGTTATGTGGGTTACGATAATAAAATCCACCAATTGCCTCACGAGAAGACACATTACCAAATGCATAAATACGATGGTTATCATTTAAGTCAAAACCCGCATTAACAAAAACGGTGTAATCATCATTAATTTCTGGGTTACCCCAAACTTGAGCAGGATCATTAACGTAAGTATTGCCTTGTTCGATTAAATTGCCAGCATCAGGACGCTGCACACTGCGACTGGTGGGATCTGCGGTTTTATACTGCGCACTAATATTAACAAAGCCAGCATCGGTCAAAGGTAACCCAATGTTGCCATCGATAGTCGTTGTCGCGCCATCACCTTCATAGTACTCGCCTTGACTGATACTGATTGAACCGCCTTCAGCACTATCTTTTAGTTGGAAGTTCATCACACCAGCAATAGCGTCAGAACCGTATTGTGCCGCAGCACCATCACGTAATACTTCAACTTGCTTAAGCGCAATACTTGGGATGACAGAAATATCCGGTCCTTGAGCACCATCGTTAATACCACCACCTTGGAAAGCAATAACAGAAGCACGGTGACGACGTTTACCATTAACAAGGATCAGGGTACTGTCAGAAGGTAGACCACGTAAATTGACTGGGCGAACAAGTGTGGCGGCATCACTAATAGGTTGGGCACGCGAGTTAAAAGAAGGCACTGATGTCACCAGCATATCAATCATATCTGTTGAGCCATTTTTTCTCAGGTCATCACTACTGATAATATCTACTGGCACGGGTGATTCACCAACAGATCGAGGCGCCGCTCGGCTACCTACTACGGCAATTTTTTCAACATTTTCGGCGACTTCTTCATCCTCAGCCATTGCTGCTGTAGACATAACTGAGCCTGCTAAAGCTACCGTTACAGCAAGACTTAACGAATTTAAGCCAAACTTCCTTTTCTTTAGATTAGTCATCATTTTTTGTCTCAAATTATTATATTTATGCTTGTGACGGGTAATTTAATCAGGTGTTTACAATTAAATAATCGTCTCTCCCAAAATGAAATTCCTTCACTTTCATTTACATTTCTATAACAAATAAAACGTAATTGCTAACTATTTCTACTCCCACTCAAAATAATAATCGCCATAAGCAGGCTAAATCAGGATAAATAACTTAACCTCATAAAAATAACCTGCAATTTTAGTTATATTAACTAGAGTTAAGCTTTTTCTAAAAAAGAATCTGCTAATGCTATCGTTATGGTTAGTTCAAAAAACCAACAACCTGCAAATTTAAAAGTTAGATCAACCAACAAGTTAATAGAGTACAAACTCTAGATTAATTAATAAGATAGATGAAGATTGACTATTTTCAGTAGACCTTTTAATGTAATTCAACCAATCTAAACAAGTGTTTGATTTTCTCGAATAACAATAAATCATGAATAAAAGGGACAGTCTCATGGCGTATGACGCAGAATCACAGCTCAACTTAGATCAATACCACTCTCTAGTCGATTTAATCGAAAAGACCTGTCAGCAGTACGGAAATAACATTGCTTATGCGTGTTTAGGAAAGAACACCACATTTAAAGAAATCGAGTCCGCCTCACGACATTTTGCTGCGTATCTACAAAATCACACTGATTTAACTGCTGGGGACAGCATTGCTATTCAATTGCCCAATATTACTCAGTTTGTCATTGCCGCATACGGAGCCATGCGAGCAGGGTTGGTTATCGTCAATACAAACCCACTTTATACAGAACGTGAACTGATCCACCAATTTAATGATTCAGGCGCTAAAGCCTTGGTTGTACTTTCTGATTTGCTACCCACGCTCAATAATATCGTCTCAAATACAGGTATTTCATTAGTCATTAGTACCCACGCCTTGGATTTAATTTCGCCTCAACCGCAAATAGATACCCCATTCAATAAAATTGAATTTAATCAGATGCTACTTGAAGGTGAGCAATCCACTTTCACTGCTGTTTACCCAAAACAAACAGATCTAGCCGCACTGCAATACACAGGTGGCACCACTGGCTTATCAAAAGGAGCCATGTTAAGTCATCGCAATATGCTAGCTAACTCGGCTCAAGTAAAATCTAGAATTGCCAGCACGATGACACCAGGTAAAGACGTTTTCGTTGCGCCATTGCCGATATATCACATCTATGCCTTTATGGTGAATCTAGTACTCTATTTCGAATCAGGAAGTTGCTCGGTTTTAATCCCAAACCCAAGAGATATCCCAGGGTTAATTAAGACCATGAGTAGCTACCCTTTCACTGGCTTTGCAGGACTTAACACGTTATTTGTTGGTTTATGCCACCAACCAGATTTTCAAGCACTAGACTTTAGCCGACTCACCATTACTATCTCTGGCGGAACGGCGCTTACAAGTGCTGCAGCAAACATATGGCAAAAAACCACAGGTTGTATGATTTCAGAAGGTTATGGTTTATCAGAGACTTCACCTGTCGTGAGTTTAAATGCTCCTGGTTATCAACAATTAGGCACGATTGGTAAACCCGTTCTCGAAACGCAGGTAAAAATTCTCGATATCAATGATAATGAAGTCCCGCTAGGTGAAGCAGGAGAGCTTGCAGTAAAAGGCCCGCAAGTCATGCAAGGCTACTGGAATAAACCACAAGAAACGGCCAATGTCATGACCGAAGATGGATATTTCAAAACCGGTGACATTGCAGTTGCAACACCTGATGGTTTTCATAAAATTGTCGATCGCAAAAAAGATATGATCATTGTGTCAGGGTTTAATGTTTATCCTAACGAAGTTGAGGATGTATTATCGCAGCACGAATTAATCCTTGAATGTGCTGTCGTTGGGGTCAGTGATGATAAATCTGGTGAGGCAGTTAAAGCGGTAATCGTTTTAAAAGAGCCAACATCTGATGATGCAGCCACAAAACAGCTCATTTCAGACTATTGTCGCAGCCAATTAACCGCCTATAAAATTCCAAGGTTAATTGAATTTACCGAGCAACTACCTAAAAGTACCGTTGGTAAAATTCTTAGACGAGAACTCAGAAAATAACACTTATTGGTAAACAGCCCACGACAATGAGTAAAGTGGGCTGCTTATCTGTTCGTTAGGCCATCAACACTCAAGGCATGCATACCCAAGGTTTAAGCACTCAAGGTTTAAGTAATTAGCCTACAAATATTCAAAACATGGTTTGAAATAGCTGGTCACTCATATCTCGTTCATTAAACCTAGCGCTTTCACCAAATCCTTATATTGATGTGTCAGTCAGTAACTGCAAACTAGCAAACTCTTTATAGGTCTCACTCGATTGCATAAGCTCTTGATGTGAACCAATCGCCACCACTTGACCCTTTTCTAACACAATAATCCTATCAGCATTGATCACTGTCGCTAATCGATGGGCAATAATTAACGTCGTTCTACCTTGCATCAAATTATCTAAGCCTTGCTTAACTTTTACTTCGCTAACAGCATCAAGCGCACTCGTGGCTTCATCAAGTAATAGGATTGGTCTGTCAGCAAGAATAGCTCTAGCAATGGCAATACGCTGCTTTTGTCCGCCAGACAACTTAACCCCACGTTCCCCTAAATACGTATCATATCCATCCGACAACTCTTGAATGAACTCATGGGCTTTTGCTGTTACACAGGCGTTTATAACCTCTTCTTTTGTTGCATCAGCTCGCCCGTAGCGGACATTTTCAAAGACATTAGTGGCAAAAATAACTGACTCTTGCGGCACTAAGGCATATTGCTCCCTTAGCTGCTGCAAAGTGACTTCAGCCACATCCACTCCGTCTAAAAGCACTTTGCCTGATTTAGGTTGATAAAATCGCAGTAATAGTTCAAATAAGGTGCTTTTACCTGCGCCACTCTCACCAACTAATGCCACTCTTTCACCCGCTTTGATCTCAAGATTAATTCCCTTAATCACATCTTCATTACTACTTGGGTAAGCAAACCTTAACGACTCAAGTGACAAACTGCCATTGATTGCAGCAGGCAAAAACTTAGGCGCTTTAACCTCAGGGATATCAATAGGGGTATTGACCAGCTCAATTAGTCGTTCAGCTGCACCTGAAGCTCGTTGTATTTCACTAAAAACTTCACTAATGGTGGCCACAGAGCCCGCCGCCATAACAGCGTAAAACATAAATGCGGATAGTTCTCCAGCGGTAATATTTTGCAACATGACATCTTGAGCGCCCACCCAAAGCACGACAGCAATTGCAGCAATACTTAAAAACATCACCGACGAAATTAATATCGAACGATATAAAATACGAGTTTGAGCAACAGACATCACCGCTTCAACCTGTTGATTAAATACATTGCGGTCTTGTTGCTCGTGACCATAAGCTTGCACTGTGTGTATCTCATGCAAGGTCTCATCAATATTAGCGCCTAAATCGCCAACTTTATCTTGGCTCTTACGCGAGTACTCACGCACTTTTTTACCCAGTAATATCACAGGTACAAACACTAAAGGCACAGCAAGCAGTACAAGGCCAGTCAGCTTTAAGCTCGTAATTGCCATCATCACTAAGGCACCAGTAACCGTAACTGATGAGCGAAATGCCATCGATAAACTACTACCAACCACGCTTTGCAATAAGGTACTGTCAGCGGTAAAACGAGAGATCACTTCACCCGTTCTTTGCTCCGCAAAAAAAGCAGGGGATAAATTAAGTAAATGGTTATAGACCTTCAGACGAATATCCGCAATCACACGCTCGCCGAGCCAAGTCATCAAATAAAAACGACAAAATACCGCTGTGCCGCTGATAGCTGTGATGCCCAAAATAAACAAAACAATCTCGTTGAGTCGCTCAGCATTATCTGCAACAAAGCCTTCATCGACCATCATTTTGACCCCTTGGCCAAGAGACAACCAAGCAAAAGAGCCAATAAAAAGAAAAGTAATAGCGGCAACCACTTTTAGCTTATGTGGCTTTAAAAAACCCATAATCCAAGGAAAAACGGCATATTGAGTGGCGGGTTCAGGTTTGATGTTGGTGATGTCACTTGCTGAGGTAGAGTTCAAAATAAATACCCATAAACACATAAGGGCATCAATAGTATCAACAAACAACGAATAAAATGAAGGAATAACAATAACAAGTTAATGCATGAAGTCAGTTTGGCTGTAAGGTCAAAAAAGTGGTTACAGGGATACGAGTAACCACATTAAACAAAGAATGAGTTGAGCGCCGACTTACTCTTTTATATTGGTATCAATCGACTTTAGCGAGCGCAAAAAGATCCCTAAACCACCCACACTTAATACCAGAATCACAATTAAATCGAATGCACTCATATGGCTAAAGCGGAAGTTAATAGAACTTATCACACCAAATATTAAACCGACTAATGAACCAAAGGTTAAGATCCAACCCAATATATTCTTCGCATTATAAAACATTAGCCCAATACCAAACATGAAGGGGATCATAATCATCCCGCTCGTTAGATTCATGCCACCAACACTGTATAAGCTATGACTAAAACCAAAAGAACTGGTAACTTTTATTGCTTTTAGCAACATGTAAAAGCCGCCACACATCATGATTAAGCCGATAAAAAACGAACCAATTCCACCTGATGTACCACCTGCACCGTTCATACAACTCCTTTGTAGAAAAACGTAATCTTTTGTTCGATGTTACTGTCAGCGATCTACAATAGCAATATTGTTTCATCTGTAATCGATGGCGCATTTTTCAATACATTAAATATTTAGTGCAACTGCATCCTTTGCAGACTTGCCTCACACTCTACCCTCGCACATTGACAGCTTATCTGCGATAATTGCCGGCTATTTCATGATGGTTGCTTTAGGTAAAAAATAATGACGGTTAGTGAGTTTTCTTGTGCAGGTATTGAATTAGCGTTATTTCGCTACCCTAAGCTGCAAGAGTCAAATCTGCAAGCTTGGGATGCCGCAGATGAGCACTTAATAAAACACCTTGTTGAAACCGCACATATTCCAGCTAATACTGCTATTTTGAATGATAACTTCGGCGCACTTCAATGCTGCCTCACTCGTTTAGATAACACCTGGCCGTTGTGGATTGAAACTGATGCTAAAACCAGTTTACTTGGCGCAGAGTACAACCTCAGCGCTAATGAGTTGGCACCAACGAACATCAGCCGCCTTAATAGCCGAGAGCAACTGCCTAATGACATTAAATTGGTCATTGTTAAACTGCCTAAAAATCTGACTTATTTTACTCAGCAATTACAACGTTTATCGCAAGTATTAGCTGAGGGCACTCAAATTCTAATTAGTGCTAAAGCAAAGAATATTAATAAATCATTACTTGGCCTCATTGAACAAAATTTAGGCCCAGCTTCTGCAAGTTTAACGTGGAAAAAAACACGTATCATTACGTGTACTGCTGACGGGATAAAGCGATCATTACTTAAAGAAGTCTCTTGGCCAGTTAAAGAGTTTAATTTAACCATCAATAACTTCAGTAATGTATTTGCTGCCAACAAACTCGATATCGGCGCACGTATTATGCTAGATAATATGCCAGAAGGCGCCTTTAAAACCATCATCGATTTAGGATGTGGAAATGGCATTTTAGGTTTACGTGCCGCACAACTGTACCCACAAGCGCATATCCATTTTGTCGATGATTCTGAAATGGCTATTGCATCAAGTCAGTACAACTGGCAAGCAAACGGACTCAATCATGATCAAGGACATTTTCATTGGGATGACTGTTTAACCCACTTAGATGAAAACGTCAGTGCCGACTTAGTCTTATGTAATCCGCCTTTTCACCAAGGAGAAGCAATTACCGATCATATTGCTTGGCAAATGTTTCTTGATGCCAAAAGACGATTAGCGACAGGCGGTATTTTACATGTTGTAGGCAACCGTCATTTGTCCTATCACATTAAACTAAAACGTATTTTTAAAAATTGCACTACCGTTGCATCAAATGGCAAGTTTGTCATTTTACAAGCCACTAAATAGACGAAAGTTAATCTCATCGATTAACTGTCGTCTACATGGCTATCTCCACGGTACTTTTCCAAGATTAACAGACTAACTGGCAAGTTTAATGGGCATTCGAGTTGTTCAAAACAAGGTCCAATGGATTTGGTAATGGGATATTCTCGCAGCGAGATGTCAGTTTTCTCGCTACGAATTAGTGAAGAGTAAACATGCCGAAATAGACTAATTGCTAAAGCTTGTCTTATTCATGCTGACATAAAATCTAGTGTTTTAACTATTAACGCCCTCGCTAGATTACATCACATCATAACCAGCCATAAACAACCATTAGTAGCACAAACCAATGATGACTCTCCCTCAAATGGCCGCGAAACTCAATGAACTATCAACCCGTAATCTGTCAATATTCAACACAACAATTAATTGGTAATAACACACAAAACAAATTGGTTGACAATTGATTTTATTAAAAGATATTATTGGTTTTAAAGCGTGCTCCAAGTCACACTTACAAGGGCTTCCAGCGTTTACAAATTTAGAACATTTATATAATTCAATGAACTTAAACGCAGATAAAACAGCTGTTAAAGCTTTACCAACTAAGCCTTTAAGCATAAAAAGTATGCCTTTAAGGAATAAAAACTGGTTCAACAACGCCTATGTTAATTGTTTAAAACATCTATTTTATTAGTTTAACCAGGTTGTGCGCTCCAGATCCCCCCCTCGTTTGGAGCGAAAAAAAGGCCTCTCATATCGAGAGGCCTTTTTACTAATATTGGCAGAATCATCTTAGTTCAATACAAATAAAATACTGTTTATAAAATAAAAAGCCTTCTCGTTAAAGAAGGCTTTTAATCTGTTAGTGAAAGCGACTGCGCTTTTACTCACTAGGGACTAATTAACCCAATCGGTTAACCAAATTATCAATCGAGTATAAATCACGTTTTTCGCTGTTCTTACGACGGACTTCTTCAAGTGCTTGAGCTTCAACAGTATCGAATAACACATTGATTAATCTATTAAAGTGCTTATGCATTGCTAAACGTGCTTCTGATGCATCGTTTGCAGCTAACGCTTTATAAATAGAAGTATGCTCATCAAGTGTTTTCTTATTATCTTTACTACAAACACTGTCGTAATCAGTAATTATTTTTTGGCTTGATGCACGCAATGCCCATAGGTTTTGAAATGACTTAATCAATGCGCCGTTACGAGTCGCATTGGCAATTATTTGATGGAACATTTCATCAGCCTCTTCGACATAAGACTTATTTTCCATCATTATCAATGTTTTATTTAACTCAACCAATTCTTCTTCAGTGATAGTATTGGCAGCTAACGCAGCAATTTCACCTTCTACTAAGGCGCGAGCTTGAGTTAATTCAAATGCATTAATCTTGTTTGCAGGGTTATTGGTCGCAACAGATTGTAATACATACACACCCGAGCCTGTTTTAACTTCAATTTTTTCGCGCACTTCCAGTGCAATAATTGCTTCACGAATGGTGGGTCTGCTGACATCAAACTTTTCAGCTAACTCTCTTTCTGGCGGTAAGCGACTACCTGGTGCATATTCGCCGTTAGCAATAGACGCTTCAATCTCTTCAACGATGCGCCAAAACATACGCCTATTCTTCATGTCTGGTCCTTCAATAGTTAAAACCAATTAGATTTAGTTATTACTTACCATCATATCTATTTACTAAGTCAACGCAAATCCTATTTGAAATTTTTATTGTACTTGAACGATTTTCGCACTAGCTTAAGTCTAGTTAATAATTTGTTATTGGCAATAACAAAAATAAAAACAATTTGCACAATTGGTAACACAAAGTGGTTGACAAAACACCTTACCATTGGTTAGTTTCTACTCAGGCACAAAGTTGTATTTAAAATAGAGTGGTATTTAAAGATCGTGTTTAAAGGATTGTGTTCACATTTTGATTAAGCAATATGTAATCTGGGGAGATTAACGTGAAACTCAATAAAATCAGTAATGCACTGAGATTAAGCAGAAGGCATTTTCAGCCAAAATCTGCACTCTACAGTTCAGCACTATTAGCCTTAATCGCATCACCCGCTTTCGCACAAAATGAAGTTGAGGCTGTTGAAGCCACAACCCCAAATGCGCAAGTATCAGAACAAGAAGCAGATAATAAAAATGACAGCCCTGATATGGAAGTCATTAAAGTAAGCGGACTTCGCGGCACAATGAGCCGAAAATCATAACACGTGGTAATGACACCACAGTTGCTGATTATTCTCGCTCAGGCTTTAAGTATTTCCTTGGTGCAAAAGTTAAGTTTTAACCTCAAGTAAAACTTAGTCGTACAGCTCCTATCTCGATGATTGAGATAGGAGTTTATTTCCAAGGTAAAGATTGAACAAAGTAATCAAACGACCTAGCGCTAATAAATATAAAAAGAGAGTCATTATGAGTTTTCAAAGCAAGTCGACAAACAGCCCAACAAACAATGACAAGTTGTTCTCACTTTCGTTAAAGTCCGCGTTTATGCTGAGTTTAGTGTTTTCTTCAAGCTATATTCAAGCCGCTTCCTATACCGTAAGCACGCCTGATGAATTTAAAGACACAGTAAAAAAGCTGGTCGCTGGAGATAACATTATTCTTGCTAACGGTACTTGGCAGGATTTTGAAATTAAGTTTAAAGGCCAAGGTACAAAAGAAGCCCCTATTTCACTAACGGCAGAGACTAAAGGGAAAGTTATCCTTTCTGGTCAATCAAACTTAAAAATGTCAGGTGAATATTTACATGTATCTGGCTTAGTTTTTAAATCAGGTTTCACCCCAAGCAATGAAGTCATTGCATTTAGAACCAGTAAAAACGATCTCGCAAATAACTCCCGCGTTTCTGAAGTCGTGATTGATAATTACAGCAACCCAGATAGACATGAGTCTGATTACTGGGTGTCTTTATATGGTAAAAACAACCGTTTTGACCACAACCATTTAGTTGGAAAGCGCAATAAAGGTGTGACATTAGCCGTCAGATTAAATACTGAAGCCAGCCAAGAAAATCACCATAAAATTGATCACAACTACTTTGGTCCAAGACCGATTCTTGGGTCAAATGGCGGAGAAACATTGCGCATTGGCACCAGCCATTATTCGATGAGCGATTCTTTTACCGTTGTTGAAAATAACTATTTCGACCGCTGTGATGGTGAAGTAGAAATCATCTCAATTAAGTCTGCTAATAATAAAGTTAGCAATAATACATTTTTTGAATCACGCGGAACCCTTACCTTACGACATGGCAATGGTAACCTCATCGACAGTAATGTGTTTTTGGGTAATGGCGTAGACCACACAGGTGGTATTCGAATTATTAACCGTGACCAAACCATTACTAATAACTATTTAGAAGGTCTTAAAGGTTACCGATTCGGAAGCGGCTTTACGATTATGAATGGTGTACCTAACTCGCCCATTAATCGTTATCACCAAGTCGTTAATGCTAACGTTCACCATAATAGCTTTATCGATGTCGACCACATTCATTTAGCTGCAGGTAGCGATCAAGAACGCTCAGCAGTACCAAAAGATTCTTCTGTCTCTGAAAATCTATTTGTTAATAATAATCAACAAGCTCCCTTCTCTATTTTTGACGATATTTCGGGAATTTCATTTTCAAACAATATCTCTAATGAACTATCGAATAACGAGATTGAACAAGGGATTAAGCCAACAGAGATTAAATTAACCCGCGAGAAAAATGGCTTACTTTACCCAACATCAGGTAATGACAACATTGGCGCACCTAAGAGCCTTTCTCCAACATTAAAGTCGCAAACAGGCGTTAACTGGTACCCAAAAACAGAGCCAGAAACCGCATTTGATTCAGGAAAAACGCATACTGTTGCTAATGCAGAAGCCTTTATTAATCAAGTGAAGTCAGCAGCAGATGGTGATGTCATTTTATTAAAAGCAGGTCAGTATCATGTTGAGAAAATTCTTGAACTTGATAAAACACTCACCATTAAATCAGCGCAAACAGAAAAGCCCACGATCACCTTTAGTCGCCCAACTTTATTTGAAATTCAAAATGGCGGTAGCTTAAAGCTTGATAGTGTAAAAATTAGTGGTGCCAACAGCTTAGACTCTGCAGGCAACACCGTTGTTAGAACCAGCAAATGGGGCATGTTAACCAACTACCGCTTCAGCATGTTTAACAGCGATATCGAGCAGCTTAATATTAACCATTCGTTCCACTTTTTTGACTCTGGAGCACGCGCGTTTGCAAATAACATCGAGATAATCAACAACAACTTTAATCTCATTACAGGTGATATTTTTAGACTCAATAAAGAAACTGACGACTTAGGTATTTATAACGCTGAATATCTGACTATCAATAACAATCACTTCAACCAAATTGAAGGCGCTATTGTGAAGTTGTATCGAGGTGGCACCGATGAAAGCACCTTTGGCCCACACCTAAGCTTTAAAAATAACGACGTTAAACAAGTCGGCAATGGCAAACGCAATAAAACCCATGCAAGTTTGTTCCTCCATGGCGCTCAAGTTGCTGACATCAATAAAAATCAATTTGTAGATAGTGCGTACGTCAACATTGAACACACCACTGGTGAGCCCATTACTAAGGTCACTCACAATCAGTTTACCAATACCGCCAAGCCTAAAGTCACAGAGTTATATGCAATTGGTAAAACCACTGCATTAATCGCTGATAACACGGTTAACCACACTAACAATAAAGCGCAGTAATTATGATTTCTTTATCGATAGCCTTAATCAAACAATCAGCTTTAGTAAAAAGCATACGACGTTCTGGTGTATTTGCTTTCTCAGTCACTTTGTTAGTGTCTGTGAGCGCCATATTATCACCAGTGCATGCATCACAATCGACACATCCAAACTTAGTTGTAAACCAGCAAGATGTGTTAACTATGCGTGCTGCAATTAAACAATCAGGTTCATTTAAACAAGCATTTGAAGCGCAAAAAGCTCAAGTCGATAGCTTATTAACACAACCGATTTTGGTGCCTGTTCCTGTCGATGCAGGCGGTGGTTATACGCACGAACGCCACAAGAAAAACTATCAACAAATGTACGACGCTGGCATGATGTATCAGCTGACTCAACAACAAAAATACGCTGATTATGTGCGTGATATGTTACTTGAGTATGCCAAACTATACCCAAGCCTTCCTTTACATCCGAAGCGTAAGTCACGCAACGAAGGTAAGTTATTTTGGCAAGGGTTGAATGAAGCGGTATGGCTTGTTTATACCATCCAAGCGTATGACTTTATCGTAAGTTCGCTTGATGACACTCAGCGAAAAACCATTGAAACTGGCATTCTTCTTCCAGTGGCAGACTTCTTGTCAGTGCAATCACCTCATACCTTCAATAAGGTTCATAATCATGGTACTTGGGCGACTGCTGCTGTGGGGATGACAGGCTTTGTGTTAGATAAGCCTGAGTTAGTAGAAACAGCACTGCTCGATCTTGAAAAATCTGGCAAAGGCGGTTTTTTACGTCAACTAGATGAGTTGTTCTCACCAGATGGTTATTACAATGAAGGGCCATATTATCAACGCTATGCCTTACTACCTTTCGTTACCTTTGCAAAAGCCATCGAGCAAAATCAACCTGAACGCAAGATTTTTGAGTACCGCAATAATATTTTACTCAAAGCTATCTACAGCACAGTTGAATTAAGCTACAACCGTTTATTCTTTCCGTTAAATGATGCAATTAAGAGTAAAGGCATAGATACCACTGAACTTGTGATTGCGGTCAGCATTGCTTATGGCTTAACAGCTAATAATGATTTAGTTGATATTGCAAAGCAACAAAACAGAATCTTACTCACTGGAGATGGCCTTAAATTAGCGCAAGCAATCGATGCGAATAAGCCAAGCCACTATCCTTTTAATTCACGTGAATTCCTTGATGGTAAAAATGGTGATGAAGGTGCATTAATTGTAATGCGTCAGCACACCCCGACTGATCAGGCAATCGTATTCAAAGCAACAGCTCAAGGCTTAGGTCACGGTCATTTTGATAAGCTTACATGGCAATTTTATGATGCAGGCGAAGAAATTGTCTCAGATTATGGCGCTGCTAGATTCTTAAATATTGAAGCCAAAGCCGGTGGACGTTACCTACCTGAAAATAAGACATGGGCAAAACAAACCGTTGCGCACAACACTTTAGTTGTCGACGAGACCAGTCATTTTAAAGGTGATGTAAAAGTGGGTAATAAAAATCACCCTATCGTCGACTTCTATCATCATGATGACAAATTAACGCTAGCATCTGCTCATATCGATACCGCTTATGATGACGTCAATATAAGCCGAACCATGGCATTGGTTTCTGTCAAAGTTGATGACAAAGACACGCCACTTGTGTTTGATATCGTCGAGGTTAATAGCGACAACTCACATCAATATGACCTGCCATTACACTACCAAGGGCAACTAATCGACAGCAACTTTGCTCGTCAAGCTGCAATGGAAAAGTTAACCCCACTGGGTAAGCAAGCGGGTTATCAACACCTGTGGCTTAAAGCGAATGCGACGCCTAAAAAAGGGGTAGCAAAAGTCACTTGGTTAAACGACAACGGTCTGTTTTATACCCATAGCAGTATCGTTGATGGCAATACTGACGTGTTATTTACTCAGCTAGGGGCCAATGACCCTGACTTTAACCTACGTAATGAGCATAGCTTTATTCAACGTACCAATAGCAAGCAACATCGTTTTGTAAGCGTATTGGAGCCCCATGGCGAATATAACCCATCGGCTGAATACACCCTTAATGCCACCAGCAATTTAGAAACCCTAACTTATGAACGTCAAGGTGATCTCAGCATTGTCGGGTTTAGCGTTCTCAGTAATCAAGGTAGTACAGCTTTTGTACTTGCCATAAACCACCAAACCAAGAATAGCTTGGACAACAACAAAGATAACAACACAACCCAGCGCTTTTCTTATCTAGGCAAAACATACAGTTTTGACACTAGATACCAGTTAATACAAATTTCGCAGTAGGAGTTAACAATGAAACAGAGTGAACACTTTTCATTTGGCAATGAAACGGAAATCGAAGATATCGGTGGCGGTCTTAAACGCCAAATGCTTGGCTTTAACCATGAGTTAATGGCCGTCAAAATTTGGTTCGAGAAAGGTGCTATTGGTTATAACCACGCCCATCGTCATTCTCAAGTGACTTATATTGTTGAAGGGGAATTTCACTTCAATATCGATGGTGTCACTAAAATCCTAAGAGCTGGAGACAGTTGTTTCATTCCGCCCCATGCAGACCATGGGGCAACCTGCCCAACTGGCGGTATTTTAATTGATACTTTCAGTCCTGCTCGAGAAGATTTTGTAGAGGGATTAGCATGAAAATCAACAACCTTCGTTGGTGGGTAATTTTATTGATCGCCATTGCGACAATTATTAACTACATTGACCGTTCTGCACTTAGCGTACTGTGGCCTGATATTGTGGAAGACATCTTCCCTGATGAGTCTGCCCTAGAACGTAAACAGATTTACGCCAATATCTCTATTGTGTTCATTTTATCTTATGCCTTTGGTCAAGCCATATTTGGCAAAATTTTTGACTGGGTCGGTACACGTCTCGGGTTTGTTCTATCAATTGGTGTTTGGTCGATTGCGACTGCGTTACATGCATTCGCTCAAGGCGCATTAAGTTTCAGTTTTTTCCGCGCCATACTCGGTGTAGCAGAAGCAGGTAACTGGCCTGGAGCGGCTAAAAGTAACGCTGATTGGTTCCCAGCTAAAGAACGTGCCTTAGCACAAGGTATCTTCAATTCTGGTGCAGCGATTGGCGGTATTATTTCTATTCCACTCATTGCTTACATGACAGTTTATTTTAGCTGGCAAATGATTTTTGTGGTTATCGGTCTAGTCGGTCTATTGTGGCTTATTCCATGGATTATCTTGGTTAAAGCACCTCCTAAGTCTCACCCTTGGATCACCGAAGCAGAACGTGAATATATTCTTACAGGTCAAAAAGTAACTGACGATTCAGGTGAATGCGACCAAGAAGAATATAACCCAACAACAGGTCAACTGTTAAAGCACAAACAAAGCTGGGGGGTGATCATTGCCTCTGCTGCAATCGATCCTATTTGGTGGTTATTTGTATTCTGGATCCCGATTTACCTCAACGAAGTTTACGGTATGGATGTTAAATCTATCGGTATTTACGGTTGGGTTCCATATGTAGGTGCCATGCTGGGAGCTTGGTTTGGTGGTTTGCTAGCGCAAAATCGCATAAAAGCGGGTTGGAATATTAACAAGACCCGTAAACTGACGATCACTTTAGGTTGTTTAATCATGCTCCCAGCACTCATTAGCATGGCGAGTCCTGGTGGCCCAACAACTGCGGTAATCATTATGGCGGTGATCTTATTTGGCTTCCAAACAGCTATTGGTAATGTGCAAACGCTACCTAGTGACTTATTCGGTAAAAAAGCCGTTGGTTCACTAGCAGGCTTCTCTGGCATGGCTGCTAAATTAGGTGCATTAGGTTTAACAGCTTTAGTGCCTTACCTCACTGCAGACGGTAACTACACACCAGCGTTTGTTATTGGCGCGTCATTAGCAGTTATTGCCATTGTTGCTGTTTGGGTGTTGATTCCTAAAATTGAGCCTGTCAAAAAGCCTCAATAACTTAGCAATATTTTTTTAATCCTTGTGAATAAGGCTCCGTAAATGAAAAACATGTTTTTACTTGGCGAATGTATGATTGAGTTGATGACAACCTCATCAAACACCATGAAGCAATCATTCGCTGGTGATGTTTTTAACACGGCTGTTTATCTAAAGCGCACGTTTGCAGATGTGAACGTGCAATTGGTCACAGCGGTAGGTAAAGACCCATTCAGCCTTAATATGATTCAGTATTTTAAAGATGAGAACATTGGTACGGATTTAGTGTTTACATCGGACACAAAGATCCCTGGTTTATATTCGATACAGTTGGATGAACAAGGTGAGCGTAGCTTTACCTATTGGCGTGAAAATGCTGCAGCCCGTCAAGTTATGCAGCACATTCAGTCTGAGCAAATAGCGCAATTGTCTGCTGGTGACATGTTTTTCTTTTCAGGCATTTCATTAGCTGTTGTAGAGCCTCAGGCCAGAAATGATTTCTGGTCTATGGTGAAACAATTAAAAGCATCCGGTGTGCAAATCGTGTTTGATCCAAATTATCGACCTCGATTATGGCAAAGCCCGAACGAAGCCAAAGCGCAATTTGAGCTGGCATTTCATGCCGCCGATACTCTGCTACCGGGTATTGACGATTTTGAACAACTTTACGCCATAAATAACGCTGCTGACATGATAGGTTTTTTAGCCCCATTCGGCATTGACGAGCTCATCATTAAAAATGGCCCTGAATCTGTCGTTGCATTATTTAACCAATCTGAGCCAGTTGAATTTAAGGTAAAACCTGTCACGAATGTGGTGGATACCACCTCTGCTGGTGACTCGTTTAACGGTGTGTATTTAGGGGCAAGAATGAATGGTATTGCAGTATTAGATGCCATTGACCTCGCCTCTAAATCGGCAGCATTTGTTATTCAGCATAAAGGCGCAATCGTAGACAAGGTCGAGTTTAATCAGTTTAGCAAGACATTATCTCTATCGTAAAAAACATTTGTCCTCGTGTTGATGAGTCGCCGATTAACTACTCATTGCTCAGCGGTTCAATTAATGCAGGCTAATGAATTAGCTAAAGATAATTTAAGCTGGGGCTGTACCCAAAGAGCCCTTTTTTATTTGGCTCAACCTACTTTATTGGTATCCACTCCCTTTCAGGTATCAATAATGTAGGTTAGGCCATTTCCTATCTCGCCCCTAACCTGATCAATAAAGCTTCAGTTGCCACAATCACCCACCCCCCCAATCTAAGAAGTGCATAAGCGCATATCATTGAAAGAGTATCTAGCGACAGGAATTAGCAGCTTATGTGCTTACTTCTTTGTAGACGTTTCTTGTTGTGGCGGCGAGAATAACACCGACAAGCGCTGCTTAATCGATAAGTCAGGCTGACTGACATCTTTGAACATATCTCGCCATTCGGCAAAGCTAACCACTATCGGATTCATGCTATTTACCGGTTTTGTAATCCCATAAATAACCGTCGCTTTTTCAGGCTCAAAGGTACCAAATAACTTATCCCATATGATCAACACCCCAGCATAGTTCTTATCGATATACTCTGGGTTTTGACCATGGTGAACTCTGTGATGGGAAGGCGTGTTAAAAATCCACTCAATTGGTCCAAGCGCCTTCACAGCTTGGGTGTGCACAAAAAACTGTAACCCTAAGTTCAGTAACACCACAAACACCACCCAATTAGGTTCAAAACCAATCACTATCAAGGGTAGCCAGAATAACCACATTCCAGCCAATGGATACATTAAGCTCTGCCTGAAGGCTGTACTAAAATTCATATTTTCAGAGCTGTGATGCACCACATGTGCGGCCCACATCCAACGGATCCGGTGACTTGCACGATGAAACCAGTAATAAAAGAAGTCTTGTAACACTATCAATAAGAGGAAACTGAGTACCCCCATCTCAATATCAAATAACTTCCAGCCAAAAAAGTATAAATAGACTTTCGCGATTAACAGGCCAGCAAGAATGTCAGTCAATTGATGCATGCCAGCTAAACAAACATTACACCAGACCTCCGCTTTTTGATAACGAGCAGAAAGCGGTAATTTGTGGCGTAAATCCCCTAAAAACCACTCCAATAAAATGCAAATAAAGAACACAGGCGCAAGCACTAAAAGTAGTGCTTCGGGGTGATCGATAATTGAATTCAAATCCATTGAATGTCCATCCTAGTTATTATTATTTTGAACTTATTTTTTAATGTTATTTTCTTGATGTTAGTTTCTTGATGTTAGTTTCAGAACCGTGCATGTCGTTATTAAACAAGGCCTACCATTTAGCAAAATGATCTTCTGTCAGCCCAAGCTGATTTCGTAAAACATGTTTACGGTTATTATTATCAATAATATGGCCACTAAAATAACCAATGTACTGTCTGAAGTTACTTTTCAAAAAGCCAAAATTACGTTTTTCACTACGACAATTTAACGCCCTAAAGGTCAAATCCACTTGGTTATCAGCGGTGCTAAGCTGCCAATAATCGTCACTTACATGTCGATTAAAATCAAACTTAACCGCAGGCAATAAATGTCGCTCGCCATTTATCCAAAGCACATTTTCCGTTGCACCGGTTTCATTTACGCCAGCAGCAAGATTAAGTCCAAGCACACCGTGCTCAACCTGCGCATTGATTGACGCCCAGCGCCAGCTCGTTTCACGGCGCATATACCCCGCAGAGAAGTCATAGCCGCCAAGTGCGTATTGTAAAGGCTGTGGCTCATGCTTAATGGTTAAGCTGCCTTTAACTTTTAAGCCATTGTGTTTTTGGGTGTACGTCCAGCCGTTATACCCCGTTGGGGTACATAAGCTCATAGGTAAACTCAGCACAGGCGGCTCTAACGTTAACTCGGCCTGAATATCGTCAGTTTGAATACTGAGTTGCCATACGCCTTCTTTGATGGAAAAAACAATAGGACCTTGCTTGTGCTTAATACGGGCTTTTCCTTGCAAAGGAGAGCGCGAAACCGACATTCCCCATGACAGTGGCTTTAAGGCTTGAGTTTCAGTTAAGCGGTTTTTTTCAATATCATACAAATAACAAAAACTACTACCAACATAGCGGATATCAGCTATAGCAACACCAATGATATACCTAGGCGTGGTGATATTGATAAATTGAAACTGCTTATAATCAAAGTACTTTGCCCACCAAGAGCAAGGCTTATCCATTTCATTGAAATAGTGAAACTGTTTAATGCTTAGATCTGATACCGCACCATCAAAATGACCAAATATAGGTTGTCCTTCAGCATTCATTAGCTTGTCAGGTGCAAGTTGTAAGTGATTCATTGACATACTTATTCCGTGTGTTATCTCTGTATGTGGTTTATTACGCTTGCGCACTAATTACTCTAACGTGAACAAATTAACAGTTGAAGTCAAATAGCGTGAATTTGCGAATAAGATTCTTACAGCTCAAATCCTCAATATGGATATCAGGTTACGCTAATTAACTGCACTAATTAGGCTGGATTGGTGCTTAAAATCTGTTATTCTGAGCCCACCATTTTTTATTATTTTTAGTTATGAAATCATTGTCATTAGTGCTTTGCTCCGCCCTATTTTTAACCGCTTGCGCCAGTCATACACCCACTCATATTGCACTAAACCCCAATGTGCCTGTATCAGAGTATAAAATTGATCGCTTTGATTCTGTTGCAGTCAGCACCATTGACGTTCGGAAAGCTAACTTTATTGTGAGATTTAACAAAGAAGGCGAAGCTGCAAAATTAGTCAGCCCAAGTGAACCTATTAGGCAACAGCTTGATGACGTATTTAAAAAGGCAATGAGAAATGCTGGTTATCAAGTCGACCCAGCGGCCAGCCATACCGCACAATTCCAATTAGACTATCTACTTACAGATGTCACAGAGTCAACATTCGGTTTTGAAGCAAAAACAGCACTAACTATCAATGTTGTCGCAAAAAACGAGAACCAAGAATTCACTAAGATTTACAATGCAAGAGGCATGTTAAAAGGCCCATTTAGCCCTGACTTTGCCACTCTTGAATTAGACATGAACAAACTCATTGATGAGTTAACCACTAAAATCATAAACGATGCAGAACTGCATCAGTTTTTACAACAATAACACTCACCCCGAAAAAGGAAGATCTCATGCTAAAGTGGATTGCTGCCAGCATTTTGTTACTGACATCCATGGTGAGCCAAGCCGCCATTGATATTCAACCTAACACGCTTTACCCACAAGTCGAGTTTGATACCACTATGGGTAAAATCGTCGTTGAATTGGATCGCACCCGTGCCCCGCTCACTGTCGACAACTTCCTTACTTATGTCGTTAAAGGTGAATACGACAATACGATTTTTCACCGCATTATCGCTGATTTTGTTGTTCAAGGTGGCGGCCTGAGCCCTGAGCTTGAAGAACGTGAATCTATGGACCCACTATTTAACGAATCAGGAAACGGGTTATCAAACAGTATGGGCACGATTGCCATGGCTCGTGATAATGATCCGCATTCTGCGACCCGTCAGTTTTACTTTAATGTAGGTGACAATAAAAACCTTAACCCTTCAAAACGCCGTTGGGGATATGCGGTATTTGGCGAAGTCATTGAAGGAATGGCAGTTTTAGAAGCTATGTCTTATGTGCCGACTGGCCATAACGATGAATTAAACTGGCCTGATTTTCCTATCAAAGAAATCAAACTGAATAAAGCGACACTACTGAAAAAATAAAAAAGGGCCATAATTACCACTTTTTATTAAATCATTTTTTCAACAACAGCTGGAGTGAAACATTGATTTTACTCCAGTTTTTTTAGCCTGTTATCTTTGGTTTACAAATTATTCCAGAACAAAACACTGAATTTTCGATGACAATGTAAATTCGAGTAAATATTCAACAATCCTGACTATACTTACCTAACCTATTCACTGTTTTACTCCCGTGTTTTGATTTCCGTGTGACAACACAAGCTCACACTCTTGTATTCATTTATCAGATTTTGTTCATGGATTGTATTTAAAAAAGGATGTCATCAATGACCCCAAATGACTTCATAGAAACAAAGGCGCCGCAGCTTGCCTATTATGGGAAAGCATTTTTAAATAACCAATTAGAGCACAGCGAAATTAAGCTCTACATGTGGGACGTACTCGAAGAGTGGCAATCTATTGCCGATAGCCCGACTTTCGAACCCCAAACTCCTACCGACACAGAAAAAGTATTTTGGCATCTTCTCCATTGTTTTGACCAATGGCCCGCGATTGTAATTAGAGGTAATCAATTCTTACGTCAACAAGTCGATGATTGCTGCGATTACATTAATATAGGTGGCACAATGCCATCAGGTTGTATCGGTTTACGGCCGACAAATTAACCAAAAGTTTCCCTTTGTTATCCCTGTTTTTATAATAGGTTAAATTTCCAATCAGAATGGCTTGAACCAATGAGCAGCGCAGCATAAGCTAGAGCCATTCTCCTTCAATCAGTTGCCTTAATGTCAGAACTGTTATCTCGTACCCGTGAAGCCTTATCTGTTTATTATCACAAACGTGTCCTTGCAATGCTATTGCTTGGGTTTTCTGCAGGCTTGCCTCTCATGCTGGTGTTTTCCACTCTTAGCTTTTGGCTTAGAGAAGCCGGTGTTGACCGTGCGGCTATCGGTTATTTTAGCTGGATAGCCCTCACCTATGCCTTTAAGTGGGCTTGGTCACCATTGGTTGACCGAATGGCACTGCCGGTATTTACACGGTTATTTGGGCGGCGACGAGGTTGGATGATCTTTGCCCAACTTGGTCTTGTAGCTGCGATATTAGGTATGGCACAAAGCGATCCCCTCGTTGATTTAGAACAGCTAGCCATTTTTGCTCTCATTCTGGCTTTTGCCTCTGCCACTCAAGATATTGTGATTGATGCCTTTCGAATAGAGTCTGCACCTCAAGACATGCAAGCGGCATTAGCTGCTGCGTACCAAGTGGGTTATCGCGGCGCTATGATAGTGGCAACAGCAGGCGCATTAACTATAGCCGCCTGGGTTGACCCAGGTAACACTGACTATAATTTAGAGGCATGGCAAACCGCTTACTTTGTCATGGCAATGCTCATGTCAGTGGGGCTCATTACCACCTTATTCTGTAAGGAGCCCCAAGTTGATACTAAAGATGCTGATGAGAACGAACGCCAATTAAAGCAAAAGTTTGCTCAAAAATACCCGACTAAAATGGCAAGTGCTATGGCCTGGTTATACAGTGCAAGCGTGTTGCCATTTGTCGACTTTTTCAAACGCTACGGTAAAAGTGCCATCCTGATTTTATTACTGATTTCTTGTTATCGGATCTCAGATATTGTGATGGGAATTATGGCAAATGTGTTTTACGTCGATATGGGCTTTAGCAAAGAAGAAATTGCGTTTTTAAGTAAAGTTTATGGATTAATCATGACTTTACTCGGTGCTGGTGCGGGCGGCATTTTAATTATGCGTTATGGCACGATGAAGATTTTATTTGTCGGTGCTTTACTTGTTGCAGTCACAAACCTACTGTTTGCTTGGCAGGCATACATTGGTTACAACGTGCCATTTTTAACCTTTGCCATTTCGGTAGACAACTTTAGTGCAGGGATTGCAACTGCCGCCTTTATTGCTTACCTATCCAGCTTAACTAGCAGCGGATACAGTGCCAGCCAATATGCATTACTGTCGTCAATTATGCTGCTATTCCCTAAGTTTATTGCAGGGTTTTCTGGGGTATATGTAAACGCATTTGGCTACGTTAACTTCTTTATTGCTGCCAGTTTAATTGGCTTCCCTGTTTTATTGATGATTAGCTTATTACAGCGCTACCCTCCCCCCTGCCAACAGGTTGATAAGCAAACAGCATCAACAAACCCTGATGCAAATAGCGCTAACGAAAAAAGCGCTGACGTAAACAGTGACGCCAATAAACTCACTTAGCAGAGTTAACAGACTTAACACGTATACTGCGCAGCAGCATTCACACGTCATCGAATACAGTTAGTCACAACAAAAAGCCCAACTTAACGTTGGGCTTTTTTATACGCATTACTGTCCCGTCCTGAGATAAGT